>DAOWIJ010000054.1 GCA_030640955.1 Fidelibacterota bacterium | reverse complement strand
ATCCCCCAGGTAAAAACCGCCCGGCTCGATCACCTGGTGCAGCTGGACCACGACCTGCTGGACGACCTGGTTGCCAGGCAGCAGGGGGCCATCTTTGTCACCGGGCACTTCGGCAACTGGGAGATGATCAATTTGACCCTGGGACGCCTGGGCTACCCTCTGGTTGGCGTAGCCGTTAAGCAGAAAGGGGCTGGCGGCCGCTATGTCGAATGGGTGCGGGAACAGACCGACGCCCGATTCATCGACCGAAAGGCCTCCACCAGGGAGATGTTGCGCCTGATCAAGTCGGGCCATTTCCTTGGTTTGGTAAATGACCAGGACGCCCTCAGGCATGGTGTGCGGATAGAGTTCTTCGGCCAGCCCAGTTCCCGCTTCAAGGGGGCGGCTATGTTCGCCCTTCAAACAGGGCTCCCGGTTGTTTTCGGGGCCTGCCTCATGGGTCCCGGGAACCGCTACAAGATTACTTTCGCGCCCATCAGCACGGACAACCTGCCTGACGATAGAGACGAGGCCATCCGGGAATTAACCCAGCGTATCAACAGCCAGCTGGAGAGGGCCATCAAAGATCATCCGGAACAGTATTTCTGGTTCCACCGCATGTGGAAAAGCCAACTCCAATGAGAAACAGATTACCAGCCGCTGACCCGGCAACAATTATTAGCTTCTGGGAGGTTATTCTGGCCGGGGGGATCGTTGCATACCCCACCGATACGCTTTACGGATTCGGGGTCGACGCCACCAACCATTCCGCTATTGGAAAATTGGCTGGATTAAAGGGTCGCGGCGGTCCCTTCGCAGTAATGGTGGGCAGTCTTGATCAACTGGACAAATATGCTTTGATTTCCGGTGCTGTCAGGAACAAATTGTTGGCTGTGCTACCGGGACCGTATACATTCATTCTGCCGATGCGGGAAAAATCGCCCGTCAGCAGCGCAGTAATGGGCACGGGAGATAGCGTTGGTTTCAGAATTCCGGACCATCCTTTTGTTAACAGCGTGTTCAGAGATCAGACCTTGCCGGTAGTTTCTACCAGCATCAACCGGACGGGCCAACAGGCCTTACGGGACCCCGATATTATCATGGACCAGTTTGGCGATGGTACCGATCTGCTGGTCGATGGCGGCCTATTGCCGGATTCAACGGGTAGTACGGTGATCGACACATGCAGCATTCCCTGGACCATCGTCAGGCAGGGTGACGGAGTTTTCGAAGTAATATGAGCTCTCTGCGCCATATCGGGAAATACCTGGTTCGTTATTGGCATCTGATTGCCTTGACCATGGTGCTGTCTGTCTTATATGTATTCCTTAATTCACTATCCCTGTGGATGGTGGCTTCCCTGGTGAATACGATTCTTGTCAACCCTGATGAAATACCCGTTAAGCCGGTCGATTTGAGCACGGCCACCGGACTTCATGAGTATATGAAATACTGGACCCATAACCTGATCCAGCAAAGTACACCTTTAAAGACCCTGGCCCGTTTGTGCTGGATTCTGCTGAGTGTTTTCGCCGCCAAGAATGTGGCCCTGTATTTGAAAAATCTCGGTTCGGGCGTAATGGAAAACCGCCTTATCAGGGACCTTCGCGACGACTTGTTCAATCACATCCAAAGCCTCTCCCTCGCGTATTTCGACCGCCAGAAAACTTCCGAGATTTCATCCATCGTACTGAATGACGTGGCCATGGTCCGAAGGGCTTTCACGGTGAGTGTCCAGAGGTTACTGGTAGAGCCGGCCAACCTACTGGTTTTTGCCACCATGCTGTTCATTATCAGCTGGCAGCTTTCCCTGCTGGCAATACCATTAATCCCATTGGCGGCCATATTCACCACCCAGCTTGGCACTCGCCTGCGACGGCGGGCCCGACGTACGATGGAGCAGATCGCCGGTGTGATGGAGGTGCTGCAGGAAAATTTACGCAGCATCCGCATTGTCAAGTCGTTCGTGCGCGAGGATCGGGAATCACGCCGTTTCAAGCATGAAAACCAACGGTATTATTACCTGGCATTCAGGCGTTTTATCCTTAACCACTTGAACGCCCCGGTCAACGAAATGATCGGCGTAGCCACCGGTGTGATCCTGCTGTGGGTCGGTGGTCAACAGGTTCTGCTGGGCAGGGGTGTCGGCCCGGAAGAGTTCATGAGCTACATTATCTTTCTATTCGCCATGGTGTAGCCCCTGCGTATTCTAAGCCGCGTTAATGCTGATCTGCAGATGGGCCTGGCTTCCGCCGACCGCATTTTCAGCCTGCTGGATATACCTCCCGGTATAGTTGATAAACCTGATGGATTGGAACGGGACCAGTTCACCGACAAGATTCGATTCGAAAATGTATTTTTTACCTATGCCGAGGGAGACCGGCCGGCCATCCATGAAACCAACGCCGAGATTCTACGAGGTGAGATAGTTGCTCTGGTAGGAACGAGCGGCTCCGGCAAATCGACTTTCGTTGATCTGATACCCCGGTTTTACGAGCCAACCAGCGGACGCATTACTTTAGATGGGATTGACATACGGGACCTGAAAGTCAAATCACTGCGCAGCCTCATCGGCATGGTCACCCAGGAAACGCTGCTGTTCAACAGCACCGTGGGGTATAATATTCTCTATGGCGATCCCACTGCTTCCGAGGATCAGGTTATTCAGGCGGCGAAGGCTGCCCATGCCTGGGAATTCATCACGGAACTGCCTGAAGGCCTAGATACGCTTATCGGGGAGCAAGGCAGCAAGCTGTCCGGTGGCCAGCGACAGCGGTTGGCAATCGCACGGGCACTGCTGAAAAATCCACCCATTCTGATCCTGGATGAAGCCACCTCGGCCCTGGACAGTGATTCAGAAATGCACGTGCAGCAGGCCATCGATCAGCTGGTGCAGCACCGGACCGTCATCGTGATCGCCCACCGGCTTTCAACCATTCAGAATGCCACCAGGATTATTGTTTTGAGCCAGGGCCGCATAATTGAAAGTGGCACTCACGAGGAATTAATCGAACTTCAGGGTGAGTACCGGCGGCTCCATGACCTGCAGTTTAATCAGAACGCGCATGTCTGATAAGCGTCGACGGAGTAACACGGTACGCTGAGAAAGGACAGGATAGAAGAATTTCCTGCGTATCTAATAGTCTTTTCAGCAATTGCCTGATTTAAATTCCGGCGAATTAAATTTTCGGTTAAATATTCCTGTCCGAACAAGCGCTTAAACATCTTTCAAGGAGCAGATCGCATATGAAACCAACCAAGTCATCCGGCAAACTGGGCGTTCTCATCCCCGGCATGGGCGCCGTAGCCAGTACCTTTATCGCCGGCGTGGAGGCCATCAAACGGCAGCAAGCCAAGCCCATCGGCAGCATGACCCAGATGGGGACTATCCGCCTGGGGAAACGGACCGAAAACCGGGTACCGGCCATCAATGACTTCGTGCCGCTGGCCAATCTGGACGATCTGGTCTTCGGCGGCTGGGATATCAATGATGAAAATCTCTATGAGATCGGGATACGCAACGGCGTGCTTGAAAAAACCCAGCTGGAGGGGCTACGCGACGTGCTGGAAGACAATCGGGTAATGCCCGCCGTATTTGACAAATCGTACGTGCGCAATCTGGACGGAACCTGGGTAAAGTCCGGTAGCAACAAACGCGATCTGGCCGAGCAGATCATAAGCGATATCCAGCATTTCACTCAAGCCCAACAAACCGAAAATAACGTGATGGTCTGGTGTGGCAGTACGGAAATTTTCCTGGAAGTCGCTGATGTTCACACATCATTGGATAAATTTGAGGCCGGGATGCTCAAGAACGATCCCGGGATCGCTCCAAGCATGCTCTACGCCTACGCCGCCCTTAAAGCGGGCCTTCCGTTTGCCAACGGTTCGCCCAATCTGTGCGTGGATACTCCGGCCCTCCGGGAACTCGCCCAGCAGCAGGAGTTACCCATAGCCGGTAAGGATTTCAAGACCGGGCAAACACTGATGAAGACGATCATTGCCCCGGGCCTCAAGGCGCGGCAGATCGGTATCAATGGCTGGTTCTCTACCAATATTCTGGGCAACCGTGACGGCGAGGTGCTGGACGACCCCGATTCCTTCAAAACCAAGGAACAGAGCAAGCTGGGCGTGCTCGATTATATTCTGCAGCCCGATTTATATCCCGACTTGTACGAAGATTTCTATCACAAAGTCCGGATCAACTATTATCCCCCGCGTGGTGACAATAAGGAAGGCTGGGACAATATCGATATCTTCGGTTGGCTGGGCTATCCCATGCAGATCAAGATTGATTTCCTGTGCCGTGACAGCATTCTGGCCGCGCCCATCGTATTGGACCTGGTGCTGTTCCTAGACCTGGCCCGGCGAACTGGAATGAGCGGCATCCAGGAGTGGCTTTCCTTCTATTTCAAAAGCCCCATGTGCCTGCCGGAACTCTATCCCGAACACGACCTGTTTGTGCAACTGGCGAAACTGAAGAATACACTGCGGCACATCATGGGTGAGGAGTTGATCACCCATCTGGGGATGGATTACTACGAGAATTAATCGCTCGTGAAACTGGTTATCATCGCCGCCGGCCAGGGTTCCCGGCTACGCTCAGCTGCCGGGCAAATCAACAAAACAATCCTGGAAATTGGCGACCGGTCCCTTATGGAGTATCTGCTGGCCAATGCCCGTATCTGCGCTGTCGAGGGATGCGTTGTGGTCACCGGTTACCACAGCCAGGCCATCGAGGAGTTCCTGGATGGCCTCGATACTGACCTGCAGATCGAAACCGTCCATAATCCCCACTGGCGGCAGCCTAATGGAATCAGTGTGCTGGCCGCCCGGCCCTTTATCGGCGCCGGAGAAGATTTTCTGGTTACCATGAGCGACCATCTCTATGAACCAGCCCTTCTGCGGGCTGTTCTGAACAGTCAGCTGGAAGATACCATAGCCAATGTAGCTCTCGATTTCAACATTGACGCAATATTTGACATCGATGACGGTATGAAGGTCGCGGTGGACGGAGATAATCGCCAGACAATCACCGCCATGTCCAAGACCCTGCAACGCTATGATGCCATCGATTGCGGCGTGTTCAAATGCGGCTATGAATTTTTTAACTACCTGGATCAGGCCGCCGCCGCTGGCCGGGGCTCTCTGGCCGACGCGTGCAATGCATTGATTCCCTCCCGGCAGTTGGGCGGAGTAGACGTCGGCAGCCGCTTCTGGCTGGATATCGATACCCCTGCCGCCCTGGAGCATGGCCGCCGGCAGACCGACCACATTTCGTCGTGGTATGCGGATAAAAATGACTGGTAACGCCGAGGCCGTCAGCGAGACAGGTATCAGCCAACGGTCCCTTTATTTCCTGGCAAACCAGGTTTACCAATTTTCGTATGCCAAGCCGATCTATGAACGAACCGGCGGAATCTTTATCGTCCCGAAACTAAAGAAACTGCTGCGCTTCAAGTTCAGGTTGCGTAATACAAACGCCTTCCCCGATGTGAAAACTTTTCTGAACACGCCGAAGCTGCTGTACCGGGATATCAAGAGTCTGCAAGACTTTCACGGTGTCATTATTTCCCAGTCGGCCACCCGGATTATTCGAGAAAAGGGGAAGAGCATCACAATCTTCATGGGACACGGGACCGGCGACAAGAAATACGGCGGCAGCGTACAGACGTTGGAAAGTTACGATTATCACTTTATTTCCGGTCCTAAACACGAGGAGAAGCTCCGGGATGTAGGATTGAATCTCCCCGAGAAGCACCTGATCCGGATCGGCAATCCCCGCTTCGATGCCTACATCAAGGGAGAGGTCGACCGTGAATCCTGCTTGGATTTCCTGGGAATTGTCGATCGTCAGCGCCCGAGCATACTTTACGCCCCCTCCTGGAGTAGCAACCATACCAACCTCCTGAAATTCGTGTTCCGTTTCTGCCGGGAATTAACGCGGGATTATAACTTGATCGTTCGGCCCCACCATTTTGAAATGAAATACCTGCCCCTCATTCGCACCTGGGTAAAAGCCAAGGGGATCAAGCACGTCTATTTCTCCAATCCTAATAACCTGCTGCACGAGGATACATTTTCAGTTTTTGCCTGTTCCGACCTGATGATCAGTGATGTTTCTTCCATCCTCTATGAATATCTAATCACCCGCCAGCCGGTCATTATTACCCAGAATGATTTCGATAACCTTCACGCCATGCCCGACGAGATGAACGTGGCCAGTGTGGCAGACCAGTACGATGGCTCCCCGGGTATGGATATCGCCCGGATGGTAGCCGACAATCTGGCCCGCAGCAACAATCGGGATAGATATCAGGCCTTGTTGGAGAACTGTTTCTACTTCAATGACGGTCACAGCACCGATCGGGCGGTTGAGTTTCTTTCTGCTTTCACCTAATGAGGAAAACATTGCCGATCGAATCGGCCTTAAGTTTGTGGCCGGCAAGGCTTGCGATTATGTCACCGAGCAGAAAAGATAAATTTACCTGATGTTACCCATTCTAATCTCAAGCTGGCGTCGGGACCCGTATGGGCAGCCATAAAATTCTCCTGGTCAATGATCATCTGGACCGTTTCGGCATCGGTCGGTATATCTTTCAAGTCTATAATTCGTTTGCCCGGATGCAGCCGGATAACTATTCTTTTGAGCTGCTGATGCAAAATATGGGGAAGCACTATACTGCGGACACATCGGATACCCAGGTCCAGTATCGACATGCCTGGGCGCGACAAGGGGGATTCGGCAAGTACTATGATATAATGGCCTATTTTTATTTTCCCAGGAAAATACCTGACGGATATTCTTTATATCATATCTCCAGTCAAATGATGGGCAGGAGCGCCGTCTTTCGATCACCATCTGTGGTAACCTGCCATGATTTAATTTCTTACAAAGTGAAATCAAATAATCCCCGACTTAATCAATATCTGCGCCGGAAGCAGGTTGCTGCTCTAACCCAGGCGGCTGCAATTATCTTTACCTCGCTACATACCAGGAATGATTTTCTTTCCCTGTTTGATTATCCGGGAAGGAATATGGCCGTCATTCCCTTGGCGGCCGGCGAGCTTTACCAGCCCAGGGACAAAATCACCTGCCGGACGGAGCTCGGACTGCCTCTCGAGCGTCCAATTATCCTGCATGTTGGAGCGGAAGCCTACAGGAAAAACATGCCCGTCCTATTGCGAGCAGTTCATTCTGCCAAGAAACAAGTTCCGGACATTCTCCTTATCCGGATCGGTCCCCAGCGAAAAGAATCGCGCGAATTAGTGAAGAAATTGCGCCTTGAGACGAATGTCCTCTACGTGGGGAAACAGGCCGAGGAGAACCTTGTTAAATATTATAATGCTGCCGATCTATTTGCCTTCCCATCAACATATGAGGGCTTTGGGTTGCCCGCCATCGAAGCAATGAAGTCCGGCTGCCCCCTGGTTGCGAGCAATGCAACCTCCATACCTGAGATCACCGGTGATGCTGCTATCTTACACCATCCGGAAGACGTGGATGCTCTTGCTGATAGTATCCTGACGATTCTCAACAGCAAGCCGGTTCAAGAAGAATATTCCAGGAGAGGAATTGAGCGCGCGAAGCACTTCAGCTGGCAGAATACCGCCCGGAAGACCCTCGATGTATACAGAAGTATACTTGAAGGGTGATACTGCGGAGAATTTTATTAATATCTGTCATAGAGTGATAGTATAACCTACTATCCGGAAGCCAAAATGGGACGGCTGGGTGGAGGCCCTGGCAAATGAATAATCTGCCGTAGATCGATCTGCCTTGACATGAACATTGTTTTTCACACGCCCCATCTCTACTACCTGCCCCAATTTCTACCGGTGGCAAGGGCTTGCCCCGACCAATGGGAGGTGTGCTTTTCGCACTCCCGCAAAACAACGGAAACAGAGTTGGCAGTGATGCGGCCGGTGTTGGAGGAGGAGGGTTGGCCGCTGGTGGGAGAGAATGAGCTGATCTCCGGGAAAATCAAGCCCGATGTGCTGTTTCTGGGGCAATCGGCCCGGGTAGGCCAACTGGCCCAGGACTCCACCTTGACGGTGCTGCTGTTTCACGGCATCGGTGTGAAGCGGGTTTACTATACCGATACCCATCCCCGCATCGATATCCGGTTCGTTGAAAGCGATTACCGCCGGGAGCAGTGCCTGGTCCATTCTCCCGATGTTGCTACTCATGCCGTGGGCTTTGCCAAGCTTGATCCATTGTTGAGCGGCGATCTGGCGCCTGATCCATTCCTGCCGGTCAATCCGGGACCCAAAATCCTGTACGCCCCGACTTTTTATCCCGGGTCCATTGAGGTGCTTGCCAATCATATACGGCAGTGGCCGGACCAGTGGCAGATCGTCATCAAGCCCCACCAGTTCACTTACACCAATCCCTACTACCGCTACCAGGTGAAGCTGCTGACTGCTGTGGCGCGGAGCTGCCCTAATGTCACTTTGTTGCCACTGTCTGATTATAATATTCTGGGCGCCTATGACTGGGCTGACCTGCTGGTATCGGAGGCGTCTTCCACCGCTATTGAATTCGCCGCCCTTGATCGGCCCATTGTGGTTTGCGATCAGATCCACCTGCGGCCCCATCACCGGCTTTTCAAAGACCGCTTTCTAGCCCGGCGCATAGATGGTGATCTGCTGGCTCAACTCGACTTTGTCCACCATGCCTCACGCGCCGTAGAGGTTGCCGGCGTCATCGAGCACGGACTGAACCATCCCAACGAATTGGCCGGCGCCAGAGCAGCAAGCCGGAAAAAATTACTCGGACCCATTGATGGAGGGGCCGCGGAACGCATAGTGGAACTGGTCGAACAGCGTTTTCAAGCATGAGCGATCTACGCTATCTCTTCTTCGTGACCAAACCGTATTCATTCCCGGTATTGAAGCCGATAGAGGACTACCTGCTATCAACAGGCACAGGCGAAGTGCGCTGGTTTCTGGCCGGGACCACCGAAAACTATCTTCCTGTTAGTAACCGCTTACACTCCTCGACCGAAGTAGCTGGGTACGATCCCCATGTCGTGTTGGCGCCGGGCAACGTGGTACCCCATCGCTGGCCGGGGCTTAAGGTGCAGATATTTCACGGTCTGGGCGAGGAAAAACCGGGACACTACAGGATCACCGGGTTTTTTGATCTCTACTGCACGCCCGGCCCCCTGGTTACTCAGCGCTTCGAAGCCCGGCGCCGGCGGAAGAGGCACTTCCTGGTGCGTGAGACCGGCTGGCCCAAGCTGGACAGTCTGGCTGAGTCAATCGACATCAGGGAGGCCAAATCCGGATTAGGGCTGGACCCCAACCGGCCGCTGATCCTGTACGCGCCCACCTTCAGTCCGCGCTATGAATCGGCATCGGCCCTGCTGGAGCCCATCTGCAGCCAGGCTGGGAGCAAATATCAATGGATCGTTAAATTCCACGACCTCATGCCTGCCAACATCCGAAACTCGTACCAGCAGCGATTAGGTTCGGCCGTGCTAAGCGCCGAGCATAGCGACATCACACCATTGCTGGCGGCCGCCGATGTGATGATTACTGATACATCTTCAGTGGCCTACGAATTTCTCATGCTGGACCGACCCATTATCACCTACCGGGCCGCTGCCAGGCAGGACAAGGGTATCGACCTGCAAAGCCCTGCCAATCTGGCTGAAGCCATTCAACGCTCGCTGGATGACCCGGCGGAGTTTACGTTACAACGGCAAGAATATCTGGGCCAGCTGCACCCCTACAGGGACGGTCAATCGGCTCGACGCGTGGTGCAGGCGTGTGAGGGAATCATTGCGAACGGAGAACATCTGCGTTTACGACGCAAACCGCTCAATCTCTGGCGCCGATACCAGAACCGGAACCTGGTACGATGAGAATTGCACCTTACCTCGCAATACTGATAGCCGCCACTGTGCTCGCAGGTCAAGACCATCCCTTCAGCAATGCGGAAAAACTGACTTACGAGGCCGGGTTCCGGTTATTGTCGGTAGGTACTACCACAATGCAGGTTGAAGAAACGGATTCCACCGAGGCGGCGGCGATTGTTATCAGGTCAAAGGTGCTGACCTACCCCATTTACGACCGGCTGTATAAGATCGATGATCACGTGGTGGTGCAACTGGATGCCAGAACACTGCAGCTCCAGTACCTGTGGCGCAATATCAATGAGGGGCGCTATCACCGGCTGGATTCGTCACTGGTGGTCGCGTCCGATAGCCTGATTTATACGAGGAAAGATACACTGGCATACCTTCCACCCCTGTACGATCCCATCGGGACCATCTACTATTTGCGCACCCAGCCCTTGAAAACGGGAACTCGTTTCCAGCTGACCATTTTTGACGGCCGGCGGCTGCGGCCCATAGCCGTTGAAGTGCAGAAGGTGGAGAAGATCACCGTGCCTGCCGGTGAGTTCGAGTGCTACCGCCTGGTGCCCGCACCCCTGGACGATCAGCCCATGACTAAAGTGCGGGGCTTTCTCCAGTTATGGCTGTCTACCGATGAGGCCCGCATCCCCGTGCGGATCGAACAGCAGACCAATTTTGGCACTATGGTGTTGAAACTCTCCGGATGGCAGAATTAGGGCCTGTTGCTTACTGGGTGACAATCCTCATGATATCATTATAGACTACTGCCACCATCAGCGTGAGCAGCAGCAGCATCCCCACCTGCTGAATGACCATGCGGGCCCTGAGGGAAAGGGGTTTTCTGGAGACTGCCTCGACCAGTACCACAAATATCTGTCCCCCATCCAGTGCCGGAACAGGGAGTATATTGATGAAGGCAAAATTGATGCTGATGATCGCCAGCAGACCCAACAGGGCCGAGAAGCCCATCTGGGCCGATTGGCCAGCCATCTGGGCGATCATGATGGGACCGCCGATATCCCTGAAACTGGCCGCACCGGTAATAATCATCTTCAGCGATTTGTAGGTCAGGGCCAGCCAGCGCCAGCTCTGGTAAAACCCGACGCCTATGGCCTCACCAAGCCCGGCTGGTCGGCGGTTGACAACCGGACCGATCCCCACCATGCCAACCACTTTGATCTCATCGCCAACCAGGGCCTCGGTGGGTTTGGTCTTGATGATAAAATTATGGGTTTGCCCCTCCCTGTCGACTACTATCTCAATTTCCTCGTCCGGCAGGTTGTGAATCAGGGCGGTCATGGCCTCCCAGGATTCCACCTGCTTGCCATTGATGGCCGTAACAACATCACCGGCCTTCAGTCCGGCCGCCAGCGCCGGGTAGTCCGGGACCAAAGAGCCGACCCTGGCAGCTGGATCGCTCTCGGCAATGCCGTTGCCCAAGGTCAAGCCTGTAAATACAACTATGGCCAGGACCATATTTGCCAGCACACCCGCTGACATGACCCAGATCTTCTCCAGACTGCTCTTGGACTGGAATTCCCACGGCTCACCTTTGATATTGGTATCCATAGTCTCATCGATCATGCCGGCCATCTTTACGTAGCCGCCCAGCGGGAACAGGCCCAGTCCGTACTCGGTATGGCCGATTTTCTTCTTTATACCCAGGCCAAACAGGTTGAAACCGATGTAAAAGCGGTCCACTCTGACGCCGACAGAGCGGGCTGCCAGAAAGTGGCCCAACTCGTGAGCAAAGACCAGTACCGATAAAACAAATACGACAGCTAATATTGTAATTATCATCTAAACGCCTTGTTGAAAATCAGGACCGGAGTTTACGTCCAGCCCGCTGATGATTGTAAGTGCTAATTTTTAACGAATCACAGATCATAGGGTTCCTTCCCAAAGGGCCTTCAGCGCCCGGCTTCCCAGCCCAGCTCCTCCTGGAAATATCGGTCCGTCCATTCGGTCAGGGAGGCGATGTCAGCGAGTGTGGGGTGCGCAACGTAGGGATGGGCGGCCAGGGCCTGTTCCAGAATCCTGGGGATGGTGGTGTAACCGATCTGTTCAGACAGAAACGCCGCTACGGCACGGTCGTTGGCCAGGTTTAGCACCGCGGGCGCGGAGCCACCCCGTTCCAGCGCCTCAAAGGCCAGGGCGATGCAGGGGAATTTCCCCGGATCGGGTGGCTCAAAGGTCAGCTGGCCGATCTCGGCCAGATCGAGGCGCGGCCATTCAGCCGGTTGATGGTCAGGGTACGTCAGGGCATACTGGATGGGCACTTTCATGTCCGGCACACCCAGTTGGGCCTTGACCGAGCTGTCGACAAACTCCACCATGCTGTGGATGATTGACTGGGGGTGAACCACGATGTCGATCCGGTCCGGTCCCAGGCCAAAGAGCCAGCGGGCCTCGATCACTTCAAGCCCCTTGTTCATCATAGTGGCCGAGTCCACCGTGATTTTTGGACCCATATCCCAATTAGGATGCTGCAGCGCTTCCCGGACCGTCACCTTTTCCATCTGCTCTCTGGTCCAGGTACGGAAAGGCCCGCCTGAACCGGTGAGAATCAGCCGCCGCACCTGGCTCAGGTCTTCACCGGTCAGGCACTGCCAGATGGCGCTATGCTCGCTGTCAACCGGAAACAGCTGAACATTGCTTTCCTGCAACAAGCCGGTAATGTGATCACCGGCCATCACCAGGCTTTCCTTGTTCGACAGGGCTACATCGGTGCCCGCTTCTAGGGCCGCTATGGTGGGCTCCATGCCGGCCACGCCCACCAGGCCGTTCAGGCACAGGTCCACATCGCTGCGTGAGGCGGCCTCCAGCAATCCTGATCTCCCACCCGCAACGGTTATATCCGGATCAGCCAGCAGCCGGCGCAGTTCCGGCAGACGGGTCTCATCTGCCAGGGCTACCATTTCGGGACTGTACTTGCGGGCCTGTTCAGCTAGCAGGGACACATTGGATTTGGCCGTCAGAATGACCACCTGCAGTTCAGCGCTCAAGTTGTCAACCACTTCCAGGGCCTGCGTTCCGATGGAGCCGGTCGAGCCCAGTATGGACAGTCTGCGCTTCATATGGCCACACTTACCTGAATGCCGCTGGAAAGCAGGTTCCGTGATACAAAGAGCCGTGCGGACAAACGGAGCCAACTGCGCGCATCGTACCCGCCCGAAACCAGAAGGGTTCTTTCGGTTGCTTCCAGTTTCCCCGGCACATCTTCCATGCGGTAGGCGGTGTTCGTAAAGATGGTTTGGTAGATCAGCGCCACACCGGCGCCGAATGTCAATGACCCGATCTCCCGGATCAGGATCAACCGGAACTCGTTCCAGCGCAGGCTATAGGGGTCCAGTCCCTTGACCAGGCCCCTGGCTACCGTAATCTCAGGCAAGTAGTTGCGTCCCTCTGCCACTGCGGGCAGGTAACTCACACCTACGCGAAGCGAATGCACCAGTTGCCCATTCCAGGCGCTACTGCCCATGGCCGATGACAGGGCCAGGTTTGGCGATATCCACCACCGCGCGGTCAGTACAGGATGCGGCCAATTATGGCTCAGCCGATGGGGGGTTGCATACACCGGCAATAATGTCATGGTCAACTGCGAGAACTCACCCGTTGGCAGGGGTCCGGGCAACACGGCGGCTGCCAGTTCACCGGCGGACATCACAAAATCCTCTTTTCCCCAGGAGTTCTGGGCTGCCAAGGGGATTGTCATGATCAGGATCGCCAGACAGGCCATCCACAGCTGATCAGATAAGCCCGCGTTCCGTCTGTTCAGCAAATTCAAGGATTGTCCGGAGCTCTGGAATCAGTTCCAATCCGTTTTTGATTTTTTCGATAGCCTGATGCAGATTGTACTCAGATCGGAAAATATAGCGGTAGGCCTGTTTAATGAGGTTGCGTGTTTCCTGGGAAAAGCCGCGCCGTTTCAAACCGACACTGTTGATCCCCGCATATTTCAGCGGCTCACCCATGGCCAATATGTAGGGCGGCACATCCTGTACAATCCTGAAACCACCCCCTACGAACGCGTGCGTGCCTACCCGGCAGAACTGGTGAACGGGAGTAATGCCGCCAATAGAAGCATAATCGTCAATCCGGGCAAAGCCGCCAATCTGGACGCTGTTGGCAATGATGACGCCGTCACCAATAATGGTATCATGCCCCACGTGTATATAAGCCATCAACAGGGTGCCGGACCCAATTACCGTGCCGTTGTCACTTTCCTGTGAGCCACGGTTCACAGTGACAAATTCACGGATGGTGGTGTTATCGCCGATCACGGCAACCGTGTCTGAGCCATCGTACTTGAGGTCCTGGGGGATACCGCCGACTACTGCGCCGTGAAATATGCGGCAGTCGCTTCCCACCGTGGCGCCGAACAGGACCTGGGCATGGGCCATGACCGTGGTCCGGTCACCAATCCGGCTGCCCGCTTCGATGATGGCATAGGGACCAACCTGGACATCCTGACCCAGCTCGGCCCCTGGCGCCACTACGGCAGTCTTGTGCACCGAAGTAGCGATGGCTGCCCCTAGCGATCCACCACGGTGGCCATTAATACGGCCTCGGCGGCCAGTTCCCCATCAACCGTGGCTTTCCCGATCAGGCGGCAGGTATTCAGCCGGAACTTAGTCAGTTCCACCTCAAGTATGACCTGGTCACCGGGGCCTATGCCCCGCCGGAAACGGGCCTTGTCGATCGCCGAAAAAAGCAGCAGTTTGTTTTCCGGGTTTGGCACGGTATTCAATAGTAGAAAACCGCCCGCCTGGGCCATGGATTCCAGGATCAGCACGCCCGGCATTACGGGCCGACCCGGAAAATGGCCGTTGAATATGTTCTCATTAATGCTGACATTCTTAACCGCCCGCACATGCTTGCCGGGCACTACCTCCAGCACTCTGTCAATCATCAGCATGGGAAAGCGGTGGGGCAGTATTTCCATGATGTCCTGGATCTCGAACCGCATCTTGCCGCGGCTGCGCTCTTCCATCTTACGGCGCATGCGCTTGCCATAAATCTGCTTGATTTTCTTAACCAGTTCAACGTTGGAGGCGTGGCCGCTTCGGGTCGCTACCACGTGCCCCTGGATGGGCATACCCAGTAGCGCCAGGTCGCCAATCAGATCAGCTATTTTGTGCCTGACCGCCTCATTTTCGAAGCGCAGTTTCTGGCCTTTCAACAGGCCGTTCTCTCCGGCGGCCAACTCGCCGTCGATGTTGAACAGCTTCTTAAGGCGCTCGATCTCGCCCGGCTCAATGGGCCGGTCCATGAAGACCATGGCGTTCTCCGGCGATCCTCCCTTGCCCAGACCGGCCATCTTCAGCTGCTCCACTTCGCTGAACAGGGCGAAGGTTCGCGCCGGCGCGATGCGCTTGACATAATCCTCTTCCATGCTGTGGACCGACATGAGTTGGGTACCCAGGCTGGTCAGCTGGCGGTAGTCCATCATGAACGTGATGCGGAATTCATCCGAGGGCAATACGTGCAGATCAATATTGCTGGCGGGATCGGTGTACGACACCGGCTGGTCGATTACCAGTATATTCTTGGGCGCATTCTGCTCCTCCAGACCGGCTTCCAGCAGGACATCAACAAAGGGCTTGGGGCTGCCGTCCATAACCGGCGGCTCCATGTCGGTTATCTCAATAATCAGATTATCAATGGCCAGGCCGGCAACGGCTGAAAGGAGGTGCTCGACGGTAAATACCTGGACGCCATTACGTTCCAGGGAGGTTCCCCGGGAAATGTCCCCCACGTACTCGATATCGACCGGGATATCTGGTTTATTATCAAGATCGGTGCGAACAAAGCGAACACCGCTATTGATCTCGCCTGGTTTAAATGTGGCAGTGCACGCAACGCCGGTATGCAGTCCGATTCCTGTAAGGGTCACTTCCTTATTTATGGTGCGTTGAAATCCAGCCATTAGTCTCCCTGTCTTATCTGTCCCAATTCTTCCAGTCTGTTCTCCAACCGCCTGATACGGTGGATCAGTTGCGGTAATTTTCTGATAGCCGTCACGGCACGAATCCAGGCGGTCCGCTCAACCGCTGGGTCCCCGGCGTAAACTTTGCCGCCTTCCAACGATTGGCGCACGCCGGCTTTGCCGGCAACAATGGCCCCATCGCCAATAGTTACATGGTCGGCAACGCCAACCTGGGCGGCCAGAATGACATTGTCACCGACGACTGACGAACCGGCAATCCCCGATTCGCCCGATACCAGGCAACCTTGGCCGATCTGCACATTGTGCGAAATCTGCACTAGGTTGTCAATTTTGGTGCCGTCACCGATTACCGTGTCACCGATGGTGCCCCGGTCAATACAGGAGTTAGCCCCGATTTCCACCTGCTTGCCGATGATTACTTTCCCCAAATGGGGTATTTTCCGGGGTGGATGTTCACTCGTAACATAGCCGAACCCGTCGGTGCCTATTACGGTTCCGGAATGGATAATAGTTTCGTCGCCGATCTCAGTTTCAGGGTACAGCACTACGTTTGGATGCAGATGTGTCTTGCGGCCCAGGCGTACGTTTTTCCCCACTCGGGAACCAGCCCCGATAATAGCGCCATCGCCCACTTGCGCCCCGTCCTCGATGGAAACCAGAGGCCCCACGTGGACCTGGGCGCCCACAATGGCCGTCGCGCTGATTACCGCGGTTGGGTGTATGCCCGGACCGGGCAGTTTCGCCGGATGCAGCATTTCCACCGCCATGGTGAATGCTACCTGGGGTTTGGCCACACGAATGGCCGCATGGCCTTTGCGGTCAGTCTGGCTGTCAAGGATTAGCGCGCTGGCCCGGCATTCGGACAGATAATGGGCAAATCTGGGATCGGCCAGAAAGGCTATACCGGCGGCAGTACCCTCTTTAAGGTCACATACATGGGTGATCTCAATGGTTCCATCGCCATCTACTTCGCCGCCCACAGCCGCGGCGATTTCCGCTAAAGTGGGCACTAATTTCGCGTCGCGCGCCGTAATTCGGTTACTACGTCAGTGGTCAGGTCGTAGGCTGGCAGAGCATACACCAGCGCGCCACCGGCTGCATCCATGATGAAGTCGTAGCCACGCTCGGCGCCCACCACTTTGACGGCGGCATCGATTTTCTCCAGAATGGGAGACATGAGCGTCGCCTGGTAGCGGTACAATTCGCCTTCAGGGCCAAATTTCTCCTGCTGGAAGGCCTGAGTCGTCTGGTAAAGCGTCTGAATCTCACGCTCCTTGTCACGGATCTTGTCATTGCTCAGCAATAACCGTTGGCGCTCGAACTCCCGTTGCAGGGAATCAAGTCTGCCCACGTAGGTTGTATACTCGGCCTGCAACCGGCGAGTTTCCTTTTCCAGCTTGGCCTGTGCGTCACGCACCTCCTCAAACTCCTGCATAATCCGGTTTGAGTCAATATAACCGATCTTTATCTGTCCAAAAATGGCCGTCGGCAGAAGCCAGCCAACAACTATAAGAATATTCGTTACTTTATGTTTGATCACCACATCTCCCTCTCTGGTTTAAAACGGTTGCCCGAATAGAAAGTGCATTTCCCAGCCATGTGGCTTACCCTGCAGGGTTGCGCCGGCGGGATCGAAACCGTAGCCCATATCAAGACCGAGCATGCCCAGCATGGGCATGAACATTCTGACGCCAAACCCAACGGAACGCTTCAACTGGAATGGATCCACATGGCTGAAATCCTCCCAGCTATTTCCCAGGTCGGTAAACGCCAGGACGTAGACCGTGGGATTTTCTGACAGTGAGAACCGCAGCTCCGCAGAGTATTTAAACATGGTCCTGGCGCCTAACGGTCTGCCACTGATATATGGTCCTACGCTGTTGTCGGGGTAGCCCCGGAGCATTTCACCGAAAGGAATGCCCGAACCACCCAGATAAAACTTCTCTTCAGGTGGCAGTATCGATCTACCCGACTGATCCTTAACCTGCTTGATCATGCCCATTTTGGTCATGTGATAGAATACGAATTTATCAATAAGCGGCACGTACCACTTGACTGCCAGGACATGTTTATGAAAATCTTCGTTGCCGCCCAGGCCTATACCTGACAGGGTTGATACCCAGCTGAATTCCGAGCCCATGGTGGGAAATTCGGGCCGGTTCCGGCTATCCCTGGTGATGGCCGTAGTAAAGGCCATACCGACTGTTGCGATATAAGTGCGCCCTTTGCTATCCTTCTTCAAGTCCTGGACGGTAATGTCACTGAAATAACCGCTCAGAACGGATTCATCGCCAATATAACGCTTGTCGGAGGCCTGGAACATCCATGAGCCGCGGAAGAAAGAATCGGGCCAGCGAAACCGCCGCCCCCAACGTATCGATCCACCTTTCTGCTCAATGTCGAACGGCAGATAATAGCTTTGGCCACCGGCCTGCCCACGCTCGGAATAGAAGGCTGATATTCCTACCAGATTAGGCGTGTTCAGCAGCCACGGATTGACCAGACTGATGGACAGGGATTGATAAGCTGTCCGTCTGGCGGAGGCCAGGCTGCTGAAGCCATAACTCGATCCCCGGTTGTAGCTCAGTGACAACTTCTGGCCTGTACCCATGAGGTTATTGAACTCCACACCGCCACCGCCGATGAAGCCGTACTGCTGAGTGTACCCCAGTGAGAGATTGGCCCGTTCAGTGGAACGCTCGGTCACTTTGATGCTCAGGTCCACCTCATCCTCATCCACAGGGAGAACGTTTGGCTCAACGTTATCAAAATAGTTGAGTATCCATACATCGCGTTGGCTGCGTCCCAGGCGCTCGTAGCTGAAAGTCTCTCCCGGGTTGATGCGTAGTTCGCGGCGCACAACATAATCGCGAGTCCTGTCATTACCGGCAATATTGATATAGCGGACCGCAACCTTTTGATTCTCAACAATGTTGAATACCACATCCACCGAGTCCTCACCAACGGGATACTCCACCGGTTCGACGCGAGAGTACAGGTAGCCTTCATCCATATAGACCGGGTGCACGCGCTGAGCGACAGCTTCGGCAAAACCATCCTTGTTGTAAGTATCCCCCTTTTCATACCTGAGGGCGGCGGCTAATCTCTCATCGTCATGGAGGGTATTCCCTTCCCACGTAAAATTGCGGTAGTGGTAAATCCGGCCTTCGTCAATATTGATTACGATTTTCAACCCTTTGCCGTTGGGTGTATAGATAACCGTGTCGCTAAGTATTCTGATGTCGCGGTAGCCGTTATTCAGATAGAAGGTAGTGAGCGCCTGAAGGTCTTCCTCGAACTTCTTGCGGTCAAAGGGGGTTCGCCAAAACGTATACCAGTGCCAGCGCTTGGTTTCCTTCAGTTGGCGGCTGAGCCTGAAATTGGAATAGTACTCATTGCCGTCGAAGGTGATGCCCCGCAGCCGGAGTTTTTTATGCTCCTCGATCTTGAACACCAGTATCCGGCCGTGTTCATGTCTGCCGGGCCGCAATTCCGTGTCGATAGCCACATTGAGATAGCCATCCTTGTGATACAGGGCCCGCAGTTTGCGGACGGCTTCGGCAATATTATTAGCGGAGAGTATTTTGGGCGGCTCCAGCTCAATGGCTTCTTTGATCTTGTTCTTGCTGATCTTGCGATTGCCCTCATACTCAACGGACTCCAGGGAAGGATATTCAGTTACCTGAATGCGCAGCACTGATCCCTCCGCGGTCTCCTCATCAAGGTAGACCTGTACGTCCCCGAAAAAGCCCAGGTCCCAGAGCCTTCTGATTCCCCGTTGAATATCAAGGGCCGTCACTGATCTGCCGGCGACCAGACCCATAGTGGAGCGAATTACCGTGGCCGAAGCCCGATCGTTCCCTTCCACACTGACTTCGGCAATCTTTATGGTGGGGAGCTCCTGTGCTGCTAAAACAACTGGCAATACAATCAGGATGAGCGAAAACTGGCGCAAAGATAACCTGCTAATTTATTGATTGAACCTGTTCACTGATCTTGCCAAAACGGCGTTCCCGCTGCTGATAAACCTCGATAGCATTATAAAGTTCCCGGCGGCGAAACTCCGGCCACATGGCATCGGTAATTACAAGCTCGGAATAGGCCGACTGCCAGATCAGAAAATTACTCAAGCGGGCTTCACCGCCCGTTCGGATGATCAAATCGGGATCGGGCAGGTCCGCCGTGTACAGGCAGGCCGAAAAAACCTCCCGGCTGATATCATCGGGAGCAAGCTTGCCAGCTTGCACGTCACGTGCCAGTTGGCGTACACCATCCAGAATCTCCTGCCGCCCCCCGTAGCTGAGCGCCAGGTTCAGGTTAAGCCCCGAATTGCCGGCAGTTGCTTCCATGGCAGCCTCAAATTCGCGCTGTGCCACGGTGGGCAGCTCCTCCAACCGGCCAATCGCCGTCAGCCGTACGTTATTGCTGAGCAGGTCCTCTACTTCCGCCCTGATCGTGGAAACCAACAGCCGCATCAAAGCGTCCACCTCAGCCCGGGGCCTTTTCCAGTTCTCAGAACTGAAGGTGTAGAGTGTGAGGATCGCGATTCCCAGCTCTCCGGCGGCCCTGGTGATCTCCCTGACAGAGACCACACCTGCCTTATGCCCGGCAACCCGCGGCAAGCCCTGTTTACGTGCCCACCGGCCGTTGCCATCCATGATAATTGCAATGTGGCCCGGCAATGATCCCCGACCAAGAATGCGTTGCTGTTGCTCCTGTTCCGTGCCGTTTTCCATCGGTGCTAATCCAGCTAAGTTACCTTGGTCCTTCCGTCGAGGCAACCGCAGCGTGGAGACGTGGCCCTGGGCAAAGAAGTTAGCTGGTACTTGCGGTAGCCGCTCTATCAAGTAAGGAGGCAGCTATGCGCCGGAATTCAGCCGTAACTGGATGCTCGGGGTATTCCAGGACAAATGGCACGCCGTTATCCGAGGCCACCACCAGATCGGGCACCAACGGCACCTGACCTAACAGGGGAACCTGCAAACGTTTGCTCTCGGCGCTGCCACCGCCGCTTCTGAACACCGGCACATCCACCTGAAATGCGCCCTCATCCCCGGCCGACACAGTGGATACTTCACCCAGGCCCTCAAACTCCATCCTGGCGTTTGGAACCGGCTGGCCCTGCGCATCCTTCACAATGCCTCTCAGCTGCAAGGCGGACATGTTTTCGATCACTCCCAGCAACGGGGTGTTGACCGCGCTGAACATATTAGCCCCTTTACGCACGTCCTGGAGAGCCAGCTCCTGGGGCGTGGTCACGATAACCGCTCCAGTGAGGGCCACCTGCTGCACCAGGGTGAGTTGTACGTCACCCGTTCCCGGGGGCAGGTCCAGAATCAGGACATCCAGCTCGCCCCAGGCCACGTCTTTAAAGAACTGTTGGGTCATTTTTGCCACCAGTGGTCCCCGCCAGATCACCGGGGTCTGGTCGCCGCTGATCAGACCGAACGACATGACCCGCATACCGTGGGCTTCAAGGGGCATAATCTTCTGGTCTTCATTCAAGAAGGGGCGGTCGTTGATCCCCAGGATCAGCGGCAGGCTGGGCCCATAGATATCAAGATCGAGAATGCCCACCTGCGTACCGGTCTGCGATAGAGCGGCGGCCAGGTTTACGGCCACCGTGGACTTGCCCACGCCACCCTTGCCGCTGGCAATGGCGATAGTGTATTTGACACCCGGTATGGGTGTGGCTGCAGGTATGCTTCCCCCAGTTGGCGTTGGCTGAGGCCCTTTACCGGCTGCGGGCTTGGTAATCGACAGTTTAATATCCGATAGACCGAGTTCATCGCCCAGAGCAGCTCTGATGGACTCGGCGAGAAGGTTCTTCTGCTCCTCATTATCAGTGGTTATTTCCAGCTCAAGCTCAACAGTGTCGTCTTGCTGCTGAATATTTTTCACCATGCCAAAGGAAACTATATCTCTGCTGAAACCGGGATACTTGACCGTCTTCAGGACAGCCATTATTTCGTCATGTGTGCTCATTTCAGTAAACTCCAGGGAATTGGAAAGCCAGAACCAGCAACCACCTCCTGAGTGGCTTCCGGAAGGTCAAACATGGAAGCGGCTGACCCAACCGGGACAGCCGCCTTCACACGAAGTATTTCAAAGCTATTTAGCCTGAGTATTCTCTGCCGAAAAAATCGTAATTGATCTTGATGTACTTGTTCCATTCTTCGGGAACCGCGTCTTCTTCAAAGATGGCCTCAACCGGACACTCCGGCTCGCAGGCGCCGCAGTCTATGCACTCTTCAGGGTCGATGTAGAGCATGTGCCCTGTGGGATCGTCTCCTGCTTCCCAGCCTTCATCGGGTTTAATGCAGTCTACCGGACAGACTTCCACGCACGCTGTATCACAAGTATCAACACATGGCTCAGCGATGATATATGCCATGAGGATTGTCCTCCTTAAATTGTTTACTCAGGAAATATACAGAATCGGAATAGTACCGTTCCGACCCAGTCCAAATTTAATTTTGCGAATTGCCCTCAATCAATCAAAATAAGACAATAAATAGTGGTATTTAGCTGACCGGCACGAGAAATTACGCGCTCCATGTGGAACAGATTGGTACGCAATCGGAATCTCGTGCTGCTGTGGCTGGGACATGTCATCTCCCACAGCGGCGACGCCATCTACCAGATCGCACTGCCCTGGCTGGTCCTGGATCTCACCGGTTCCAAGACCACCACTTCACTGGTGGTTCTAAGCGCCTACCTGCCGGCTGTGGTCTTCAGCCTTGCGTCCGGGGTACTGGCCGACCGCTTCAACCGCCGCCACGTCATGATGTTTTCTGATGCGGTCCGCATGGCAGCTGTACTGGCCTTGGTGCTCTACCTGCTGGGTGGAGGCGTATCACCGGTAATCATCGGAGTCATCGCCTTTCTGGTGGCGGCATTTGCCACTCTGTTTTACCCTGCCCGGGACGCCTTGATACCGGATATGGTAAGCCCCGCCAGACTGACCTCGGCCAACGCCTTTGTTTCCACATCGGGGCAGTTTGCACACCTGGCAGGGCCGGCGTTGGCAGGCTTCCTGGTGGCCTGGGTCGGCCTCACCCACCTATTCACCATTGATGCCCTATCATTTGGGGCCAGCCTGCTGTTCCTGACGCTGATCTCCTTCCACCGAACGGCGCCTCGTAAAGTCGTTGCCCAGGCAGACAGCCACCTCGAGGACCTGAAGGCAGGCCTGCGCTTCGTCCGGCGGGAGAAGGCCCTGGGACTACTGCTGCTGCTCACGGCCCTCAATAACCTCTTCATCATGGGTCCCGCCATAATCGGAATGCCCATATTCGTCCGCGAAGTGCTGGAAATGGGTTTCCAAGCCTTCGCCGTCATCGAGGCCCTGATGGCCGCGGGCATGCTGATCGGCACCGCCCTGGTATGGCGCTATGGCGCCCGGATTAATCCTTCAACTATACTCTTCTTTGGCATGGTCCTCGACGGGCTGACCTACAGCCTGTTCTTTGGCGCCGATACCTACCTGCAGGCCAAGTGCCTCATGCTGTTGCACGGCATCGGCATACCAATGATCACCATCGCCCGCACGGCCATCATTCAGCGGGCCGTGCCAGGCTGCTATCGTGGGCGGGTGTTTTCCATGGTTAACTTATCGGTTGTTGGATTGACCGCTGTTTCAGCGGCTCTAATCGGACCACTGGCTGAGTTGATAGCCATTGAATACATTTTTCTATGGATCGGCCTGGGCGCGGCTGCCTGCGGTTTCATGGGGTTTTTGCATCCCGGTATGATGGCCCTGGCACCAACGGAGACATCACTCAAAATATCTGATCAGGAGTAGCTTGCATGTCGTTAAATGGTATCTTGGGAGGAACGCTCACCCGTTTGCCCGTCTACCCCCCCTGGGCACGCCGGCCGGTAACCCTGGTGCGCTGGCTGCTGGGCATAATGTTCGTCTACTCCGGTATGGCCAAAGTGGTAAATGCCCAGCCTTTCATGAACACACTCCAGCTGTACAACCTGCCGGACTGGTTAATTCCCCTGGGGGCCCTCATGCCGCCCTTCGAAGTGCTGCTGGGCGCGACCCT
>DAOWIJ010000001.1 GCA_030640955.1 Fidelibacterota bacterium | reverse complement strand
TTTACCAAGTTCCTCCTGCTTGGTCAGGAGTGCTTGAATACGTTCGGTTATTTTCTGTTCAAACTCTGCAAAATCCCGAGCGGATTCGGTTTTGTATCTAATGATGTTTCGATGCTGAACATCAAAGGGAAAAGTCTTAGTACGCTGATCTGAGCAGACTAGCACGACGTCCGTGCGCGCTGCGATCGCATAACCAAGTTCAAACCAGACATTCGGATTGTCCTCCGTAATATCAGCCAGGCACACTGATGCAGCGCGTATTCCGGCCTCGATCTGCTCAATGGGAACGCTGGCTGACGGGTCTCTATCTACACGGTACGGCTTTAAACCGGCCTTCTCGATTGCTGGTGCAAAAACATCATCATATCGCTTGTCATATGGACCACCGTCAAAGGGCTGAATAACAAAACATGTACTCATATTATTACTCCTGCTCAGAAAAGAATATGTCCTGCAGTAAGATCTGGCGGATACGAGCCAGGATCAGGACGCCCATTCCCAGACTATACAACTAAGTCCACCATATAATAGATTTTGCCATAGGTCCTGATCTCTATGTAACTCAATTTGGATATTGTGGATCATAATGTTATTCGACTTCGTTATCATGATACTGTGTCAAGACTGTCGTATGGCATCTTAAGACCTAACTTACAATCAAAACCTCCAAACTCCGCAGAACAACTGGTTTTAGGAAACTTACCTGAGCGGTTTATTTTGCTGACAATGGTATTTGGGCGCAATCTGAACGTCGACAGAGTTGCGCGCTGAATCCTCTTTCAGATAAGGAGATTTTTGTGAATTGCGGGTTGGCTACACGGCCGCAGTGTCGGGATCAGGATGGCAGCCACTATCAGGGAGGCCAGCAGCGCGAAAGTGACCTTCAGAGCCTGATCCCGAACGAGTCGTATATTTTCGACCTTTGCAGGTAATGCGAAGACAGCGGTCACCATCTCCGCATACAATAAATAGACCCGTCGCAGGCGCGATTGGTTGTCATCCCGGCCAAAGTAAATCACAGAATGCATTCCCCAACCGATTTGTAACCGGTGTGCTTGTAGGGGCGAGCTTTTCACCATTAGATTGCGCCCATGATAATGTACCCGCTACCCGGGGAGACCTCGCGTGCCGGCAGGTCCAACGGCAGATAATCTTATCGCGATTGCCCGTGATCAGGGAGTGGTGGGCGCCGGCGGCGCCGGCTTCCCGGCCTATGGCAAGTTGCGGGCCAAGGCCGATATCGTAATCGCCAACGGCGCCGAGTGCGAGCCGCTGCTCCATAAAGATAAGCGCCTGATGGAGATCTACCCTGATGAGGTTATAGCCGGCCTGATGCTCTTGCAGGAAGCCACCGGCGCTGACACAGCAATAATCGGCATCAAGGCCAAGAATGAGGCCGCCATCGCAGCCATTCAACCGCAAGCCGAAAGCGCTGGTGTAAGCCTGGAATTATTGGATGATATTTATCCCTCCGGCGATGAGGTGGACCTGGTTTATGGCGCCACCGGGCGTCAGATCCCCACCGGTGGTATCCCCCTGGAAGTAGGGGTGGTGGTCAACAACGTGGAGACCCTGCTGAACCTGCAGCGCGCCAATCGCGGTGAAGCGGTGACCCACACATTAATTTCCGTTACCGGCGCGGTCAAGTCTCCCAAAACTTTCTGGGCCCCGGTGGGCACATCCTACCGGGACGCCATTGAATACTGCGGTGGAGCAACCCTGGATGAGATCGCTGTTGTTGATGGGGGACCCATGATGGGGAAGGTACAGTTTAATCTGGACGAGCCCATTACCAAGACCTGCGGCGGTTTGGTCATCCTGCCGCGTGACCACTACCTGGTGGGGCGCAAAACCCAGCCTGAATCGCAGTACAAACGGGTGGGCAAATCGGCCTGTGACCAGTGCTCGTTATGCACCGAACTTTGTCCCCGCTATCTGCTGGGCTATCCGGTGCAGCCCCACCTGGTGATGCGGGCCCTAGAATTTTCCGGTCCCCAATCGTTAGACCTGGGCCGCTGGGGGCAGGTATGCAGCGAGTGCAACATCTGTTCCCTCTACGCCTGCCCCGAAAACCTGAACCCCAGGGATATGTGCCGGTCTGCCAAGGTGGAGCTCGACAGGAATGGTTCCGCGTGGTCCCGGGATGAGCTCGCCGCGCTGACAAACGACGCCCATCCCATGCGGGAATACCGCGGTGTGCCAACGGAGCAGCTCAAGCAGCGCCTGGGCCTGACAGAATGGGACTTTCCTGCCCCCTTCACCGATGAGGCGCCGGAAATCCAACAGGTAGCAATTCCATTGCAGCAACACATTGGTGAAGCCACCCAGCCAACCGTCCAGCTTGGAGCGGCGGTCAGCATGGGGGATGTAATCGGCGCCATGGAAGGTGACGAGCTGGGCGCCGGCGTGCACGCCAGCATTGACGGGATCGTAGTTGATATTAACAGCCGTATTGTAATTAAGGGCCAGGTATGACGGTAATCTCTATCGGAATGGTGGAATTGACTTCTATCGCAAAGGGCTTTCTGGCAGCTGACGCCATGCTCAAGGCTGCCGACGTAGAATTGCTGATGAACCGGTCCATCTGTCCCGGAAAATTCATGATCGCGGTGGCGGGCGAGGTGGCCGCCGTTGAGGCTGCCGTAGCTGCGGGCGTCAGGTCAGCGGACCATACGACAGTGGATAGTTTCGTCATTCCCCATATTGATTCACGCATACTGCCGGCCATTTCGGGAACCAACGAGCCGGTCGGCAAAGGCGCCCTGGGCATAATCGAGACTTTCTCGGTGGCGTCCTGCATTGAGGCGGCCGACGCGGCCCTGAAAGCCGCCGACGTAGACCTGATCCAACTCCATCTGGCAATGGCGATTGGAGGTAAAGCCTATGTGACCATGACGGGCGAGGTGGCCGCGGTCGAGTCAGCTACGCAGGCGGGAGTAGAAGCCATTCGCGCGAAGGGCCTGCTGGTCCAGCGCGTGGTGATACCACAACCGCGTAAAGAAATCCTCCTGGATCGTATCTAATAACCTGGTTTCTGACGCTACCGGCAAATCAGGCCATTAAAATATCACTTGCAAAGTGTTTTCCCGCTGGCTACTTTTGCATCGCTCATGTCCGTTTATCTTCCAGCATTCGACGTGGATTCCAGTCAATTAAACTAACGCCATTTCGTTTTACTGAATAATTATCGGTTATGCAGCAGTGTTCCAGAATCAAGGCTATTTCACACAAATCCTGTGTGGTCTGGTTAGGTTTTTGTAGTGAGTAATTGTTGCGGGAACGAACAGGACACGCTCGTTACCGTATGGTCATAAAAAAAGGAACTGATTCGTTGTGAAGAAATTGTACTTTGGGAACCTTCCCTTCACCGCAACCGAAGAAGAGATCCGTACCCTGCTGGAGCCCTTTGCTCCAATAGAATCGGTAAAACTGATTACTGACCAGGATACCGGCCGGTTCCGGGGTTTCGGGTTTGTCGAGGTTGAAGACGATAAAGCGGAAGAAGTCATCAAAGAATTGGATGGCAAGGATTTTGGTGGTCGTATGCTGCGTGTGAATGAAGCCCATGACCGCCCACAAAAACGCGAATATCGCTGGTAATTCCCTGGCGGATATAAGACTCGATAATTTCGCTATAAAAAAAGGGGGACGCATCTGCGTCCCCCTTTCCAATTGAACAAATGGCCGGATTAATTCCTCGAACCACTCTTTAGATCGTTCAGTTTGCCCAGGGTGGCGGTAAACTGCTCGCAAGCCCGATCCAGGTAATTGTTGACTTCATCAACATAGCCATCGGCCGAAGCCGACCAGACGCGGTTCAGATACCGCTCACCGGCAGCGAATATACTCATTACATCTGCGTAGGCCTGGAGGCCATACTGATGGGAGAGGGCCTCGCGGGAATCGGCAAATGTCATCAGGTCTTCAGGAAAAAGCTCGTCAATCTTATGCCGGATGTCATAGACATACAGATCGGCCTTTTCGTCGTTTAACTTGGTTATATTCGCCACCGCGCGTTCCATGGACTGATGCAGCGCTTGCAGGCTGGCCGCCAGAGCGCCCTCAGCGGATGTTAGCCTTAAGGCGTGTATCCTTATCAGGGCCACACCGACGGACGCGGTGAGCACTGCCGCCACGTAACCGGCCCAGGAAGTGATTACCCGCGTGTCCAGCACCGACATTATTGAGGCCCACAAGAAACCGGCCACTAACATGAATATTCCAATCTTTTTCATTTTAAATCTCCCACTCAGGCAGTGCCCATATAACCGGTTATGACATAATAAATGGCAAATCCTACGCCTATCAGCGCCTCCCCGACAATGAAACCGGCAGCTACGGGCACGCCCACGCTCTCAGACCATTTTTGGCCCAGTTTCCAGTCAGCCAGTATGCGTAGCAACGTCCCGATAGTGTATGTCAGGACGATATTAAACGGCAGGTAGAATCCCAGTCCAACCAGGATGCCCAGTCCGCCGATACCGCTGGCGCTCAGGAAAGCCCCGATGCCCGCCCCGGCAATGTATTTCTGAATAGGGACATCACCGCCGAGAATACCATCGATCATGGCTGCCAGCGCCTGTGCCTGGGGAGCGGGTAGTTTCTCGCTGCCCAGTCCGTAAGCCTGATGCAGCACGTATATCAGACCCATGACCAGAATCGGACCCAGCCAGGTGCCCAGGAACTGCCCGGTCTGCTGCTTGCGCGGTATGGCCCCAACCAGGTAACCCGTTTTCAGGTCCATCATCAGGTCCGTGGCCTGGGCCATGGCCACACAGGCAGCGGCGCCTACCATCACCGATGCGATGGTGGCCGCGCTGTCGCCTAAACCGCTGCTGATAATTATGAGTATGGTAACGGCGATCAAGGTCATGCCGCTCAGGGGGGACCAATTGGTGCGGCCAATACATTCCGACAAGATCACACCGGCGATCCAAATCCACAGCGTACCCAGGAGCGCCATAATCAGGCCGCGTATGATTCCCATGGACTCCACCGAATTAGCTGCGATCACAAATAACAGCAAACTGGCCAGGGCGACCCCAATATAGAGCAGTTTTATCGGCATTTCATCCTCGCTGATGGCCGATTTGGTCTTGGAGGCCATCTGCATACTTTTAATGGCGCTGACCACCAATGGCAGGGCCAGCACAATGCCGGTCAAGGCGCCACCGATGAGCATGCCGATGCCTACAGGACGGAACAGCTGAATCCTTAAGTAACCGGGCATTGTCTGGTCGGCAACGGCCAGATCTTGAGGAGATGGCAGCATCCCTTGTGATGCCAGCACCGGCGCCAGGAACCAATAACAGACGTAGCCTCCTACAATGAAGTAAACGCCTCCCTTTCCTGCCAGGAAACCGACTCCCACCGTCAGTAGCGACAGAAACCAGACCCCATTCATATAGTCCGGCATGCCGATCCGGTCGCCCAGGGCCCAGTTGTCAACGCCGGTAATCTGCGAAATGTAATGGATTACGGCGCTCAGCAGTATGCCGAGTAACAGCAACTGTGCCTTACGGACTCCCGCCCCGGGGGACTTCAGAATGGTGGCTACGGCAATACCGCCAGGGTAGGCCAGCCGCTCGTAGTCGATCATCTGTTTGCGCAAGGGGATGATAAAGGCGATTCCCAGAATACCACCGGCGATACAGCCGAAAACCATCAGCACGGGACTGAAATTAGTCTCGCCAAGTATAAAGAGAGCTGGAACGGTGAACATCATTCCTGCGGAGGCGCCGTTAACCGAGCTGGCGATAGTCTGGTTAATATTGTTTTCGATAATACTCGTGCGCCTCATCACCCCTCTGAGTACGCCAAATCCGAGGATAGCCGCCAATTCGGAGCCTTCAATGGAAAATCCCAGGATCAGGCTGGCGTAGCCGATACTCAGTGTTATGAGGGCGCCGATGATATACCCGACGAATATGGCCGGCAGGGTCAGTTCGGGATATGGTCCCGTGCGCACCGGTCGGGCAGTGCTGATCTCAGCAGTTGTCACTTTTGACCTCCACAATTAAAATGGATTGGTATGGAATTGTATTTATAAAGGGTAGGAATTCGATATATCCGGTCAGTAGATCGAAATTATTGCGAAAGTAACCTGCAACTCTGGTAATCGAGATTCATGGGCGCTGCCGCCCTGGCAATTGAATTTAACAAGTCTGCAGCTATAGGTTAAAGCCTTTTACGCTACAGATTCTCCCGCACAAAGGCGATCATCTTCTGGTATAGATCGTAGCGCACACCCGGCAGGCTGTGGTTCTGGCCGGGGTACATGGTCCACTGGAAAGGGTACGGGGAGTTGCTGAGCAGGTTGATCAGTTGCCAGCTGTGCTGGGGATGGACATTGTCATCTCCAGTGCCGTGTACCAGCAGTAAACCACCGCGATATCCGGCCACGTGGCTGAGCACGTCGGCAGAAATATATCCGGCTTCGTTGTCTGCGTGCAGACCCATATAGCGTTCGGTCCAGGCGGTGTCATACAATCGCAGATCGGTCACCGGGCTGACGGAGATACCCATTTTGAAGTACTCCGCTCCCGACATCATCGCCAAGCAGGTAAGATAGCCACCGCCCGACCAGCCCCAGATACCAATGCGGCCCGAATCACCCCAACTCTGCCGGCCAACCCACTTGGCGGCTTCGATCTGGTCGTGGAGCGCCCATTTGCCGATATCGCCGTAGGCCAGGTTGGCAAAGGTCTTTCCACGTCCTCCGGTGCCACGGTTATCAACTACCAGCACAACGTACCCTTCCTGGGCCAGATAGTAGTGCCACAATCCGCGGCTTCCGTACCATTTGTCCCGCACCATCTGTGAGCCCGGACCACCGTAGGTGTAAATCATAGTGGGATAAGGCTTGGCCGAGTCAAAATCGTGGGGCTTGAGGATCATGGCGTTCAGCTCAGCGCCATCCTCGGTTGGCAGGGTGAAGAACTCCCAGACCGGCAGGTCCTGGGCGGCCAGTGCTTCTGCCGGTGAATCCGCCAGCCCTCGGATGCGCTCGCCGTCAGTGCTGTGCAGGCTGAACTGTTCCGGCCGCTGAACCGTGGAACGGCCCAGGACATGGTAAGGGACGCCAGTGGCCGCCTGGAGGCTGTTCCAGCCACCGTCGTTCGAAAGCGATTGAATTTCACTACCGGCCAGGTCCACGCGATAAGCCTGCTGCTGTGTTGAGCCATCCTTTTTGCCGGTGAAGTAAACCCACCCACTGGCGGCATCCACGGCCTCAATTTCGGTCACTTCCCAATCGCCTTCCGTCAACGCCTGGATCTGATCACCGTCGCTATCACGCAGGTAGATGTGGCGGTAGCCCGAGGACTCATCGGTCCAGATAAACCGTCGGCCTGCATCAAGAAAGTGCAGGTCATCAGTAGTTTCCACCCATGCCGGATCAGTCTGGCTGGCCGCAATTTTGGTGTAACCGTTTTTAGTATTGATGAGCACCAGGTCGAGACGCTGCTGCCTGCGATCCAGGATATAGCAGGCCGCCTGTTCCGTTTTGCCGGTCCAGTAGATACGGGGGATATAGTGATCGTATCCGGGATCGATATCCAGCCACTTGACCGTGCCATAGCCAACGGGAACAACCCCAAGTTTCAGAGAGGCGTTCGGCGCACCGACCTTGGGATATCGGATGGCTGTAATTGTCTGGTACTGTGCCATTTCATCAGTCAGCACGTAGATCGGTACATCCGTTTGATCGAATCGCAAGAACAGCAGTGAGCGGCTGTCGGGCGACCATTCAAACATCCGCGTGATTGCGAATTCCTCCTCGTATAACCAATCCGCCTGCCCGTTACTGATCAGCGAACTGCCATCCTCGGTCAATTGCAGCGTTCTATTTCGCTTCAGATTGTAAGTGCAGATATTCCCTTCTATCACGTAGGCTATCTTCGAGCCGTCGGGAGAGAACTGGGCGCACGACTGGTGCGTATCGCTGGATGTAAGTTTCCTCAGTTTCCCGGTTTTCAGGTTGTAGATATGATATTGGGCGACAGTGGACCGGCGCCAGACCTTATAATTTTCACTTGGTATCAGCATATAACGTTCGTCCGGTGAGAGAGCAAAATCCTCAAACCGAAACGGTCCCTGCAGGCCAAGGTCGGTGAGTATGCTATAATCAAAGAGCACTTCCTCTACACCCGAAGCTATATTATGCTTGATGAGCCGGTTCCCGGATGGTCCTTTGATGGCATACAGCAGGTACTTGCCCTCATCCAGCCAGCCCACAACCTCCAGCTCGGTTGGATCGTACTTCAATTCCTGGAAGATGTCTTCCAGAGTTAGCGATTGTGCGGATACGAGTACGGCTGTTGCGGTCCAGATCAAGATTGTTATAAGTAGATTTTTCATGGAAGCAAACCTTTCACTCATATAATGCCATACCTTGATTGTCAGAGGCCCAATCCCAGTTCCGGCAATACCCGTATGGGATTTCAGAAATTACGATCAGGGAATCACAAATCGTGGGCAATATTTGTTAAAGACCCACCTGAAGATACCGATATACGAAATAGATTAAGCTGTGATAATGGGAGCAGTCCGATGGACATAGCCGTCAACCTGGCATTGGTTGGTATGTATGGGACCCTGGCCGACTTGAGCAAAGTCGCCGAGTCTGTGGCCAGGGAGTACCATAAATCCGACCCAGTGGACGCGATTGCACGGATGGTCAAAGCCAAGCGGTCCTTCGAAGCACAGGTAAAAACCGTGCAAGCGGCAGAAACCGTGCACAACAGCGTAATCGATCTGATAGCCTAGAACCCACCATATTCCCCGCCTCTTCTACCTTACCCAGCCACCGTCGACGCTTCCGTTGATGGTGGCCCTGCATCTCAGTGTAGATCGTATCAATAGCGGCAGTGCTGAGGCCATAGGTAAATTCAGCCCTTATGGGAGCAGATCGTGAATAGCAATGATGCGGATCAGTGGCGGTTGACAGGTGAGTCTCAGAATTAAGTCTGTTGATTCCGATGGGCTGGGCGCGTACCTGGGTCTGGCGCCTGGCGATCGGTTGCTGAAGATAAATGGGCGGCGCGTACCTGATCATCTCGACTATCAATTCCGCATAATTGACGCTCAGCCGGTTTTGGAACTGGAGAAGGCCGGCATAAGAGAAGTCATCGAGATCGAGAAAGACGATGAAGTCGATCTAGGCGTACAATTTGAGGATTTCAAAATCCGCGGCTGCGCTAATGACTGTGTCTTCTGTTTCGTTGATCAGAATCCCAAGGGATTGCGCGAAGGGCTCTACTTTCGCGATGGCGATTATCGAATGAGCTTCTTGTACGGCCATTACATTACCCTGACCAACATGGGTCAAAAGGAGCTGGACAGGATCGTTGAGCAGCGGTTGTCGCCCCTGTATATATCGGTGCATGCCACGGAAGCGGAGCTGAGAAAGAAGTTATTGTTGTACCTGAAGAATGATGATGTACTGGGTAAAATGAAGTATCTTGTTTACCACGGTATCGAGCTGCATAGCCAGATCGTTCTATGTCCCACACTGAATGACGGTGATCACCTGGAGCATAGCATGCGTGATCTGCACCCCTTGAGTCCGGGGCTGCGCACCGTATCCATCGTGCCTGTGGGCCTGACCGGCCACCGTCAGGGATTGACCGAAATCCCACCGGTAACGAATGAGTATGCCGAGTCATTCATGTCGGTATATGATCAACTGGACAGCAACTATCGACATAGTGATGGTGGGCGGATGGTAATATTGAGCGACGAGTGGTATTTGCTGGCCGGTCTGCCTGTGCCGGAAATGGAGTTCTACCAGGGGCTCTCCATCGAGGAAAACGGTGTCGGTCTGGTGCGGGGATTTCTGGACCGGTTTGCAGCAGAAAGTGCAGGCCTGCCGAACCATCTGTCGTCACCAAAGCGCATCACGCTGGCGACTGGCCTGTTGGCGGCCCCGGTATTTGAACAGTATATCCTGCCCCGGCTGAACAAGATTGGTAATTTGGAGGTGGTAGTACAGACCGTGCCGAACCGCCTGCTGGGGTCATCGGTCACGGTAGCCGGATTACTGTCGGGTGGGGATTTTATAGATCACCTGGCCGGCGCCGATATAGGTGATGAAGTCTGGACGACTGACCGTATTCTGAACGACGCGGGTAATCTGACCCTTGACGATATGAGCATTGAAGACATGGGGAATAAAATTGGCGTACCGTTCCGGGTGTCCGGGGATAGTATTCTGGACTTGGTAACGGCGGTTGACAATGGCTGATCCAACGGTAGCTATACTGGGGCGTCCCAATGTGGGAAAGTCAACACTGTTCAACAGGCTGACTGGCGAACGCCGTGCCATTGTGGAGGAAACCGCCGGGGTCACCAGGGATCGCCTGTATGGCAATGTCCAGTGGCAGGCGAAAAATTTCCATCTGGTCGATACGGGCGGTTTTGTGTCTGCCAGTGGTGATCTGATCGAGACGACCGTTCGTCATCAGGCGGAGTTGGCCAGTTATGAAGCCGATCTGATCCTCTTCATGGTAGACGGAAAGTCGGGGATCATAGGAGACGACCAGGTGCTGGCGGAGAAGTTGCGGCAACTGGACAAACCGGTGATTCTGGTAGTTAATAAGATCGATGACCTGGTCCACGAAGCACGGTCGCTGGAATTCTATGAGTTGGGTTTCGGAGAGCCTTACCCCATTGGCGCTTCCAGCGGCAGGGCCGTTGGCGACCTGCTGGATGCTATACTGGACCGCCTGCCGTGGGCAACAATGAAGGAGAGTGTAGACAAAAAGACAATCGACCTTGCCATAATCGGCGTACCCAATGTAGGTAAATCGTCGTTTTTAAATGCCATTGTAAAGCAGGACAAGTCCATAGTTACGGATATCCCCGGTACAACCAGGGACAGTGTTGACTCCTACCTGAAATACATGGATCACACACTGCGCCTGATCGATACTGCTGGATTGCGCCGGCAGGCAAAGGTCAGCGATAATATTGAATTTTACAGCACCGTGCGTACCCACCGGGCAATCGATGAATGTCAGGTAGCTGTCGTCATGCTCGATGCCACCCGTGGTTTCCATGACCAGGATAAACACGTGATCACCGAAGTTATTGACCGTGGCAAGGGATTGGTGGTGGCGGTGAACAAGTGGGACGCCATTAAGAAGGACGACGGCACCATGGGCGAGTGGGTTACCCGGCTGAGGGCCGAGCTCAAGGTATTGGAACACACGCCTCTCGTGTTCGTCTCCGTAAATCACAATCAGCGGCTGCGGAAAGTACTGCAGGTGGCGATTGACGTTCACAAAGAACGGAGCCGCAAGTTGAGTACGACCGAATTGAATCGCTTCCTGGCCGATGCTACCGGCTATCTGCCGCCACCGGCTGTGCAGGGTAAACGGATCGCCATTAACTATGTAACGCAGGTCCACAGGGCGCCACCGGTGTTCGCTTTCTTTACCAACCATCCTGATCTGATCCCCGAAACGTACCGCCGTTATATCGAGAACCGGTTGCGTGAGAAATTCGGCTTCACGGGTGTGGCATTACGGGTTTCGTTCCGTCAAAAATGAGCAGCATACGGACCATCCTTCTGTTTTTCTTACTGTTGAGCGGGTTGGCCGCTCAAACCCTGTATCCTCAAAAATGCGGATTTTCAGCGCGGCACAGTACGGCCGCATATAAGATAGCCGCCCTGGCCCGTCCGGTGCGACAGGCCGTATTTATCTCCCCGGATAGCGCATTTGCCATCCATTATGACACGACCGGCATCCATAAGCCGCCCATGACTTCCACTGTTGGCAGTCCCACTCCGGACTGGGTAATAGAAGTGGCTAAGGCCTTTTCCTACTCGCGCAACCTGCTACTCGAAGGCGGCTATCGGGCTACCCCCGCCGATGCAGACAGCCTCTACGATGTTTATTTAGGAGATCTGGAAAAAAACTGGTACGGCTTGACTCAGCCAGACGGAACCGACCAATATGGAAGGACATTATCATATATTGAAATTGATAACGACTTTTCCGAGGATGAGCCATTCTTCACGCACGGTATCGACGCCGCCCGGGTAACGGCCGCGCATGAGTATTTTCATGCCGTACAGATGGGCATCAAGCCTTTCATCCGAAACGACCAGTACTTTTACGAATTGTCATCCACCTGGTTTGAGGACGTGGCCTACCCGGATATCAATGACTGGGCACACTGGTTTGACGCCGGTTACCAGTCTATCGGCCGGAATCCGGAGCGGGCCATGGACCAGACTGACGGATATTCCATCGCCTTGTTTGGCCACTTTTTAACTGAGCCGGAACACGGATATGGAGATGGCTTTATGCGGCGGGTCTGGGAGCGTTTCGTCGATTGCAACGCTGCTACCGCCCTGGATGAGGAGCTGCGGCAGGAAGCGGCAAACCTGACCTCTATCTGGGTGGAATTCATCACCGGCACTTTCTTTAATGGCACTGAATCCGAATACCGGTTTTATGCCGATCAGACCCTGTTAAACCCTCCGCAGCTGATTGAAGAAGTTCTGACCAGTAGTACTCCACCAATACTGTTTCCCACCTTGTGGCCGGCTCGAGCCGGCGTCAAGTTGTTGGGCCTGGCCGAACCCGGCAATATCAAATTGCAGATCACCGACGCACCGTCAGGCTACACTGCCAAGGTGATCCTGGATTCTGGTGACCGGACGCCATTCAACCTGAGCCAGGAACCGTGGTTCGGCACGGGTTTGCACAGCCTGTCAAAACTGATTATCGTGACTGGCGCTCAGAACGGGCCAATTGAAGTGCTGGCAGTAGTTTCAGATACATCGTTTGCACCGGGATTCGCCATAGATCAGCTCTGGCCCAACCCGATCTGCCCACAAGGCAAACATGCACCGGTGATCAGTCTTGTATATAGAGCAGATATTGCTATTCCTGAAGCTGCAAAGGATGTAAAAATATATAATTTGCTGGGCCAGGAGCTTTATCGCGAATCTACTTACGGTGATATCGGTGAGGGTACAAACTTGCCGCTGATTATTGAGATCCCCGGGATGGCTAACTGGGCTACCGGCGTTTATTTTCTGGAATTTACAGTGGCCGGCAAACACCGGCTGTACCGCAAATTTACCGTTATTCACTGATACCATGTACACGCTGAGCGCACCTGGCAACCGGTTTGAGATCAAGGTTAAGGGGTCGCACTTCATCAGCCAGTGCCATCCTCTGGCGGACCGCAATGATCTGGATCGACGCCTGCAAGCGGCTCGAGACGAATTTTCCGATGCCACCCATATTTGTTATGCCTACCGGCTGATAGGCAGCGGCCAGGATATGGAAGAATTTGGGTCCGACGCAGGGGAGCCGAACGGATCAGCCGGGGTACCCATCCTGAACGCACTGCGTTCTGCCGATCTTGTGAACGCTCTGATCTGGGTTGCGCGCTACTACGGCGGCACAAAACTTGGTATTGCGGGTCTCATCGAAGCATATGGTACAGCGGCCAGATCATCGGTGCAATCAGCGGTACGAATTCCATGGATCCCCATGAAAACAATGCGGCTGCGGATACCTTATAGGCTTGTAGATCGTGTCAAGTCTGCAATCAGTCAAGCCGGTGGGCAGATTACCAAGGAAGACTACGCGACTGATGCGAGCATTACTCTACGGATACCTGCCGGTAAAGCCGCCGCGTTCGTGGGACAGGTCGAGGAGTGGGGGCAGGGCCGATTGAAAATTGATCACCTGGGGGATTGATTATGCGTCGTAGCAGAGTTAAACTCATCAACTATCGCGGGGTGGAGCAGTCTGGTAGCTCGTCGGGCTCATAACCCGAAGGTCGTAGGTTCGAATCCTACCCCCGCTACAAGTCAAGCCCCCGATGCCTGATGGCATCGGGGGCTTTGCTATTGGGGGTTAAGGAGGCGGGCCTGTTTTCTTGCAGGTTCGAGCCGAAGTCCCGACGGTGTCGGGACGTAGACCGGTGGAGTCCCGAAGCTTCGGGACGACATCAATCCTACCCCCGCTACGCTGTAAACGCCCGGTATACTCGGGCGTTTTCGCTACGCGGGGCAAGCCCCGTTACTTACTATACACAGGGTAAACCCCGCTACTCGGCTACCGATACATCCAGTCGTGGAAAACGCCGGGCAAGCCCCGCTACTTACTATACACAGGGTAAACCCCGCTACTCGGCTACCGATACATCCAGTCGTGGAAAACGCCGGGCAAGCCCCGTTACTTACTATACACAGGGTAAACCCCGCTACTCGGCTACCGATACATCCAGTCGTGGAAAACGCCGGGCAAGCTGTCTAAATTTCCTAATGATCTATACTGTCTACGTTCTGCGTTCCGAGGA
>DAOWIJ010000072.1 GCA_030640955.1 Fidelibacterota bacterium | reverse complement strand
GACTGAGCAGAGCGAACGTCGGGAAACCACTAAGTCTAAACCCATGTAATCTAAAAGGTTATGTGGGTTTTTCTTTTTGCGTCATGGCCTTGGGTGTCGGCATCATGTAAGCACTATGTAAGCAATTGCGAGGAAATCCGGCATGCCTAGTAGGGTTAAAGCCATGTTCTAAATAGACTGAATCTTGGTGTTATCCACAGTAAGGGATCGAGGCCGTTTGGACATTTGAGACTCGAACTATTAGAAACATACTACATTTCCACATACACGAGCATACTCCAGTACTAACAACTTCTTTCTGTGTCTCAGTTCATCTCGAACCAATCTCTGGACTATTTCCTCCATTAAACAACCCTCCATTTTGACTCTTAAATATCAGCATAAAGAGTCCGGGAGGGTATGAAGTATCATAATTACCCACATCTAAACTGCCAGGGAGTTTGGTCTTTTAGAAGTAAATTCTTAGCCAAAGCTCCAAAGACCAATCTGCTGATTTAATACCATATTCAGAATCGGAGTCACCCAGAAAGACAGTTGACCATAATATAAATTCAGAATTGACATATGGTTTATAGCTGATTATTGGACTCAACAGCAAACTCCTGTCATTCAAATTGATAATGCCTTGCAGTGAAGGAGTTAGATATAGAATATCAAATGGCTCCGGTTGAGAAAATTTGGCGTAGAGATAGTCCTGCCCAATATTTTTTGTGAAGAAGAAGGATTGTGCCAGAGCCCTGGCAGTTTGTAGAATAACCGGGTCTTGAGATAGGATGGCATTTTCAAGATTATCAGAGAATTTGCCAATGTCTGACGAGGAATAACCGAAATCACTGTGATAATATTCTAAAATGGTTGTCGTCAAACGTGTATTTATGAACCGCAGTCCTACGAGAAACTCTGAACCGGCCTTATTAGTTTGTTGGATCGAAGCAGAACTGAAACTGTAAGATGACTTTTCATCATATTTGGCATATTCACCATGAACCTCAATACTGGGACCAATATTGCGTGAAAAACCAACCCCCAAGCGCTGATCACCGCTATGGTGGAAATACTGGTATAATTCAAGATCGGTGTCCATGCTCAGGACATAGAATTTAGATGCTATGGCTATTTCAGCGGGATCAACATACCGGTCGTTAAGAAGAGTGGTGGGAGGCAATAGGACTAATTCCATATCAACAGTTTGGAATGCGGGGCGAGAAAAGCTCTGAACATAGCCTAGTTTCAGAAGCATTTGCCCTTCACGGGCCAGCTCTGGGTTCTCAGGATCCTTGGGCGGGTTTATAAATCCCGCAGGGTTGTAGGCATATCCCTTGCCCCAGTTTGAGGTTTGCTTGCCAAAAGCCAGATTAAAGCGCTGTCCCAGACTGAATCGGTTGTACAATTCAAAGACGGAAAAAGTACTTGTAGTAGGCGTTTCGTAACGGCTGTAGGTTCCAATATGCAATGCAATCTTGTCAGTTTGATAGTCACCATCAAGGTACAGTTCAGACAGCCATTGCGATTGAATATTGCCGGAGCCTGCATCGCTCATTTGTACAAGCCTCAGGGGTGAATCCGAATTCAGGCCGAGGCCTTTGATGCGTCCATCCAGATGTCCCGACAAGCTGAGTCCACTGGACGTATTAAGGTCAGGAATATCAAACGTGTAATCCTGGGCCGTAACTGACCCGATAATAATTAAAAGGCTGGCTGTAGAAAGCACTCCTTTGATTACGTGGTTCCAGGACTTGCCTGGTAATTTCAATTCCTTGGAGATGGCAGGTCTATAAGGCATCTGAACTCTGTTATTAGGCACATATTTTTATTGACCGGTAATCGATTGTATATAAAGATGAAGGTAGCTGATCATTTTCTTAATTCTACCAGCCGGTCAAGGTAGGCTAGAGTAAACACTTCATCGGCGAGTGAGCGTTTTTTCATACCGGCGTAGATCATTACCGATCTGTAGCCCTTGTACAAGGGACTGGTAGTTTCCATGACCGCCGGACGTATAATACCTCCACCAAAATCCTTTATCTCTTTAAAATTAATGGTCTTTATCAGCATGCCAGTGGCAGCGTAGGCCTCTATTTTTAAAAGGTTGTAACTGTCCTTCTGAACCCACATTTTAAGGCGATCATAGGCTACAGTTTTGGTAAGTGCTTTTGCACTGAGTATCCAAACCTCGTCCGTTTGCTCCTGAATCTCAGCCGTGTATTCCACACTGTAATCCAGCTGCATGATATCGGCATTACTGAAAACCCCACCAACGACAGATTGCATACTCGTTATTCGAATCGGTCGACCTACATTTGGTATATGCAACCACATATTATCACCCAGGCGCAAAGTTGCACGCCCCCGATCGCTGGCAGGTTCGAGATAAAGCATAGCTACTTTATCCTGACCTTTTTTAACAGTAAAGAAAACAAATTCCTTCACATTGCCATTAGGTTCCTCATTAATAATTTTCCGGTATGATTCAAAGGATTCGGGGAAAAGGCGTTCATCAACCTTTCGCAAAATCTGATTCCCATCATTGGCCAGAAGAAATTGTGGATATAACGCCAGGAACAGGATGATAGTTAAGCGAATACTATTCATCGGATCTCCTCAATTAAACGTGTCGTAAAGCATCGACCGGTTCTAAACGTGATGATTTTATAGCCGGTTGCAGTGCTGCCAATAATGATATGCCAATTACAGTAAATGCTACCATCAGTATTTCTTCAATAGACACAGTCGGCTCAAGTGACAGATTCTTCATCCGGCCGAAGGAAAACTGGATCTGTTGGGTTCGCAAGACAAACATAATGCCTGTACTCAGAATAATCCCGGCGATTGTACTTACCAATCCCAGCAGAAAGCCTTCCATTAAAAACATGTTCAGAATTTTTCTCGGTCGTGTACCCATTGCCATCAGTGTACCAATCTCGCTGACCCGCTCATACACAGCCATAATCATGACATTCAAAATCGAAATTAGGACTATTGAGATCAGCACAATCTTAACCGTTATTACCAGCAAATCGACCATATCCGCGATAGTGGAAAATGGCGAGAGTTGGGCCCAGTCATGCAATTCATATACAGGCTGGTTTTTCTGGTTCAACAAAGTGCTGATTTCAGTGCTCAGACGCTCTTGTACTGATTCCAGGGTTTTAAAATCATGCAGCTTGATAATTATTTCTCCAACTTCCCGATTATCCATTCGCAGTAAGTCCAGGGCATCTTCATAATGCATAAACCCATCGCGTCCACCGGGTCCCATTAAATCATCCAGGATACCAACAACCTTAAAGGTCATACCGTTGACGGAGCCATCTTTGTTATTTGCGACTATGACAACCGTGGATTCCTCCTTGAGTTGCATGCCGCGTGCAAGGTTTTTAGGAATGATGATCTCTCCAGGTTGAATCTGGAATTTGGCACCCTTTGTAAGTAACCTATCGGATAAACCCGGGCAGGTCAGGATCTCTTTTTCAGGGAATATGGCATTTAGTCGAATATTGGTAGTCTCTTCAAAATTAGATAACATTCCTCCCAGTTTGATACGATGAGAAACTGCCTCTATTTCCGGATATCCGGTCAAGATAGATTCGATCTTCTCCACCTGTTTATCCATCAAATTCATTGTTAGTGGCAAATTATCAATCGAGCTAACATAACCCTTTTTATGGATTTGCAGGTGTCCGATCATTGAATCAGTTATCTGACCGATAATCAACTGCTTGAATGATTTGCTAAAGCCAGTGAAAAGCAATACCAATACTACGCCCATAACGATTAGAAGGGCTGTTAATGATGTTCGGCGTTTATGCCTGATGAGGTTGCGGATTGCAATCTTGAATTGTATCATGCTGCAACCCCTCCCTGATTATCCGTTCCTATCAGTTTCCCGTCTTCCAGTTTGTGAAGAATATCAACTTCTTTCACTATCTTTGGATCGTGTGTCGAGAAAACAAAGGTCGTTCCGAATTTAGACCGCATCTCGTGCATAAGCTGAATAACCTTAAACGCTGATTCATGATCCAGATTGGCAGTTGGCTCATCTGCCAGAACCAGTTCAGGATTTGTAATCAGGGCACGAGCTATTGCTACCCTTTGTTTCTGACCACCTGAAATCTGATTGGGGAATTTTCCCATTTGCGTTTTCATTCCAACTGCATCGAGAACATTCTCAACGAGGTGTCGACGTTCAGAAGCTGAAGTATTCCTGGTCATCAGTAGGGGATATTCTACATTCTCATAAACTGTCAAAACTGGCAATAGATTAAAGTTTTGAAAAATAAATCCAATATGCTCAGCGCGAAAATCTGCAGCGGCAACCCGGTTCAGAGTAGATAGTTCAATATTATTAAAGATAATGCGGCCAGCACTTGGTTTATCCAGGGCACCTATAATATTCAACAGGGTTGTTTTACCACTACCTGACGGTCCTATAAAGGAAATGAAACTTCCCTTATCAATTGAAATACTAATATTATCCAGAGCCGTCACGGGGGTTTCCGTCTCTGAAAAAACCTTCTTAACCTTCTCAATTTGAATCAGACTCATATAAACCCTCGCTTATTATTGATCAGTTATCCACTCCGACTTTGGATTTCTAAATTATTAGATGGAATAATAAGCCTACGGTTACATTCTTTCCGCATCAGTACAAACGCTGGATAAGCAGATAACAGATCCGTATTAATTTTCGTAAGCCGTGGTATTTAATTGTACCCCATATTAATGAAAGATTATTCCTGATTAAAATAAAAACCATTCGGATTACCTATTCAACTCATATTTCACGCCTCCTCTGAAGCGTCCAGCTTGGTCACCACTGGTCACCATTGGTCAAATACTTGCCTCTTTTTCCTGCCTTATTTTTGCTGTAGCGGCGGGAGAGCAATGAACTGAAAATCCATTCCGAATCACTATGCTCTCGGGACAAGTCGTGTCGGCGGTTCAGCCAGAGCGATCCCGAAGTTTCGGGAGAGCGGAGACCTGCGAAGCGTAGCGTAGCTCATTCCGTCCCGCCTGTCCCGACTGAGCAGAGCGAACGTCGGGGAGCCACATAGAAATCGCTGATTCCGCTTGCCGGGGTCAGCGATTTTCATTTTCGGTCAACGGATGGATGCGAACGCCGACAAGGGATGCATGGCGGTTCAATGGAGCCTGTCCCGCCAAAGGCGGGGTCCCGAGCCACGGGAAAAGCCCCGGAGAACCGGGGCTTTTAGTTTCGAGTTCCTGGTTACTGGTTCCCCTATTTTAACAACAGCATCTTCCGGGTGGCGCAAAAACCGCCCGCTCGCAGCCGGACAAAATAGAGACCGCTCGACACGTCCGAGGCGTTCCACTGCAAGGTATAGTGCCCCGGAGCGCGAAATCCCTTCACCAGCGTGGTCACCTCCCGCCCGAGGAGGTTGTAGACGGTCAGGCTTACCTCTCCCGCCACGGGCAGATCGTACGCGATGGTGGTTACCGGGTTGAAGGGGTTGGGGTAGTTCTGCTGCAGCGCGTAGGTAAGGGGCAGCGGCCCCTCCACGAGGGCCAGGGGATTCGCCAGCCAGGTCTTCACAAAGGCGTAGGCGTCAAAGGTGGCGGCCCAGTTGCTGGAGTTACCGTCGACGCGTTCGTAATCCAGGCGGAAGGCAATGGCGTTCCCCTCCTGCAGATTCAGGTGGGTAGCGCTGTTTCGCGGGATAGCCAGCTCCACCTGATAATGACCATTCTCCCCGATTGCGCTTAATGTGAAATCCACGCTTGTAACGAGGCGCTCGCCGAAGTGCGCGATGTACCGGGAGTCGTCGTCCCACATACCCGTGCCCCATTTCGCTTTGGCTGCGTCGGAAGCGTCGTAGACCCGGGCTTCGATGAACTGCTCCGAGCTGGGATCGATATAGAATTCGTAGTTGTCACTGGAATACCAGAAGCCGTCCGCAGCGGCGTCGATAAAGAGGTGCGGCCGGGCATAGAACGGGATGTGAAAGGCCACGTAAAGGTAGTCTCGGTCCCAGGCGGCATAAAACTTCGGCCCGAAAGCGACGCGGGAATAAACCACGCTATCCACCAGAACTTCCCATTCCGGCTCGATAATACCATTGATGGTCGGCTTGAAGCCGGGGATTTCGGTATTCATACTGTAAAGGGGATAAATGTCATCGCCATCGGTGAGGCCATCGCCGTCGGTGTCCGGCGCAGCGGGATCGGTTCCCCAGTAATGCCCGGCAATCGCCTCTTCCCGGTCCGTAAGCCCGTCGACATCGGTGTCACCCAGCGCCGGGCTGCTGCCGAACCGCGCCTCATCCAGTGGCACAAGGGGATCGTCATCGGGAAAGCCGTCGCCGTCGGCATCCTCGGCCTCAAGCAGCTGGCCCCAGGCGGGTTGCAGGTCCTCGTAGGCCGTAAACACGCGCAGCATGTGGGCCTGGAAATCGAAGTGCTCGCCGCACGGATAGGGGAAATTATGCGGCTGGTCGCCGTGATACATCTCCGGGTGGCCGTTGGCGTCATAAAGAGCGTCGATGGCGTGCTGCGCTTCGTGCACAAACAGCCACGTCAGATTGTAGTTCTCCTCGTCCACTGGCCCGGGGAAAAGCACACCGGTGAATAACGGCCAATCAACGTGCGAAAAGCCGGTTTGGCGCGCCGGCCCTGGAAAGTTGAGGTCTTGGACCCCATAGGACCAATAGCCGTTCACCGCAGAGCAGATCCTGAACACGAGGTCGTACTGGGTGTTCATGACGCCCATTTCCCGCAGATCATCTGCCGTCTGCTGCATACTGGCCCAGGTATCGGTTGGGTCATCGAAAACCTGGTTGTCCTTGATAGGCAGGTAGCTGAGCTCCAGGTTGAGCTTCATACCGGAGTTACGCCAGTAAAACAGCCGGGCCGCCTCCAGCGTCTGCTTGATGCGGGGGATTTCGCTGTCGGCAATATCCCCGCTGTTGGTGTTCTGGTAAATCACTACGGCCGTTTTGAGGCTGGCATAGGTGGCGTAAAGTTCGGGGCTGGTGTTGGTCTGAACGCTGACCACCGCCGATTCACCCAGTTCACCTACGGAAATGGTGCGCCCCTTGAGCTTGTAGTAATAGGTCTGGCCCGGATTAAGCCGGCTGTCGGTAAAAGTGGTATCGAGACCGGTGTAGGCCGCCAGTACCCAGGTCAGACTGTTGGTGCTGCGGTAGATATTATAGCCGGCCAGGTCAAATGATGCCAGGTCCAGCGGGCGCCAGTGGAGCTCTGCGGTGGTGCTGTGGGCGGTGGCCGTCAACCCTTCAATGGGGAATAAGGCGCCGTCGTTGCCCGCCTCTTCCGAATAGAGGCTGTAGATGCCGTCGGCGTTCTTTGCAAAGATGATATAGCGGTAGATTTCGTCCGCCTGCGCGGAGGTATCCACGCAGGTCCCGGCGGTTAGTCCCTCCCCCACCTTCACGTATTCGTAGCGCGGTTCCCCGATAGCAGGCAGGAGATCGAGGAAATTGCGCCGGTAGACGTCGTAGGTCAGGTCCGGCTGGGCGTTCCAGGTCACGGTATAGCCCGTCTCCCCCCCCGTCACGGAAATGTTTTGGGGCGGCGTAGGAATGTCAGCCGAATCCAGGTCGACATAAGCCCACACGTACCGGAGCCATTCAAAGGATTCGATGGAATCGCCGTAAATAACCTGGCCCGAACTGGCGGTGCAGGTCAGGCGGATGAAGAAGGAATCGCCCTCCGCCACTTGAGGATCGTGGAAGTTGCCCAGCTCGATGGCAAAGACGCCATGGTAAATGTTCGGATCGGCAGCTGGCACCCAGCGGGGGGCCTTATCGGTGAGGATCCGGCTGTCGTCCCCGTTCAGGTAGGCAATAAAACCAACCTCCGGCGGCGTGTGCTCACACAACTCGCCGGTCGGATGATACAGAAAACCTTTCAGCAGGACGGAATCGGCTACCCCCGGCTGGCCGAAAGCCACGCTGAGGCAGCCGAGGAGCAGCACCAGAAGCGTCCCGCCCACGCCGATCCGCCTTGGGGTGCAGGCACGAAACTCCTGTGCTCGTCCCGCTCCGTTAGCGGCCGGAGGAGGGGCAGACGTATTTGTGAAAGAATCCATATTCATTCTAGTATGGCTTGTAGTCATAACTTCCTTATGTCAGCGTGTTTATTCTGATCGCGAGCTAACCTGGACCGGCGTCAAAAAAGGCGACCAGGCGGTGAATTCATTCAATGCACATGCCTATTTTATCACCGCCATTTTGCAGGCGGAGGAGTAGCTGCCTGCTTGAAGCCTGATAAAATAGACGCCGCTCGAAACGGCAGAGGCATCCCAGCGGACCGTATACCGTCCGGGCGCGCGAAATCCCTTCACCAGCGTGGTCACCTCCTGCCCGAGGAGGTTGTAGATGGTCATGGTTACGTCTACTCCCCTGGACAGATCGTAACCGATAGTCGTGATCGGGTTGAACGGATTGGGATAATTCTGCTCAAGTGCGAAAATATCCGGCAGGGCAGGAGCGAACCCGTATTCCTCACCGTCAATTGAAAGAGCTTTTTCCACGGCCCCCTCGTAATCCACGATGTAGTGCCACCAGTTGTTTAGTATCCCGTCGGTCACGCCCGTGAACCGGGGCAGATGGCTAAACCACCACCGCATAAACCCCAGATGGGAATCTTGAGGTGGACAGCCCCACTCGGAACAGGTCACAGTGCGGGTCTGGTCCAGCAGGATGGGGTAGCGCTCCCAGTTGTCCGCGAAAGAAACCACTGAGCGGGTATTCCCATAGTCATAATCGCTCTGGCCATTGGGCGGAAAATGGATATTACCGACGTGCGCCCCACCCGGCACGTCCTTATCGATGCGGGTAAATATTTCCCAATT
>DAOWIJ010000220.1 GCA_030640955.1 Fidelibacterota bacterium | reverse complement strand
AGAGCAACGTTTATTCACAGGAGGGACTGGAGCGGCACCCTTACTACGGATATCCGGGCTATCCGGTCAAAGCGTTCCGGCAGGTTTTACGACTTAACGCCCGTATTCGCAAGCAGCTGCCTGAGATACAGGCGCCCGTCCTTTTGATGCACTCCAGAGCGGACCAGACCGCTGACTTTGACAATGCGGTTAAAGTGTTGGATCAGCTTGGCGACACGCCCAAAAAACTGGTTGAATTCCAGGAATCGTCACATGTCATGACTGATGGCAGCGAGAAGGAAGCCGGGTGGCAGGCAATCGACGAGTTTATCAATGAAACAGTGTGAAGTAGCGTTGTGAGACATTATTACCGCAGCCCTGTCGGAGCAGACTATTTCGGGTGGCGACCGCCCCGCACCGGTATCATCCGCACCTTGCTGATCACCAATCTGGGCATCTGGATGCTGGCGACCCTGACAGGATCAGAGCGCCTGCTGTTCCCCATATTCGGCCTGGTTCCCGATTACTTTATTAGCCGGCTAATGATCTGGCAGCCGGTTACATACATGTTTTTGCACGCCGGTTTCTGGCATGTTGCCATGAATATGTTTGTGCTCTGGATGTTTGGCTCGGAGCTGGAGGAACGCTGGGGCGCCCGATACTTTCTCAGGTATTACCTGATAACCGGCGTCGGAGCCGGACTGATAACCGTCTTGTTTTCCGCCGGATCGACCATCCCGGTGGTGGGCGCCAGTGGGGCCATCTACGGCGTACTGCTGGCCTACGGCACGGCCTTTCCCGACAGGCAGGTGTATATCTATTTCATGTTGCCCGTGAGGGTCAAGTATTTTGTGGGCTTCCTGGCGGTGGTAGCCTTCATGGCTTCCATTCAAAGCGGCAGCAGCACGGTCAGCCATTTGACCCATTTATCCGGCATGCTGATCGGGTGGGCTTTCCTGCGAGCCACCGGCAAGTCCCGGCAGCCGCGTATCAGGCAGCAGGTAGATCACATGCTGGAAGCCCGTCGAATTGCCAAAGAAATGGAGAAAGACCGGGAAGAAAAAATATTGCGGGGACAAGTGGATCAGATCCTGGATAAAATAAATACGCACGGCTATGCCAGCCTGACAAAAGCGGAGCAGGATATTCTACGGAGGGCGGCCGTGCGGTTTTCTCGGAAAAATCCCAAGAATTAGCGAATTGACATTAGCGGACCGCGCGTTATTCGGACGCTCGGGCCAAACCCAGCCAGCCAACCGGGAGGTGCATATGCATAAATCACTGCCAGTAATAATCCTGTTTGCCATATTCGCCCTGTCGCCAGTGACCACCAAGGCACAGTCGGTCTCCGTGGTCATCAGTGAACAAACCATCAACGGTTTTCTCGCGGCGATAGGGCCCGTTACGGGAGAGGGTAAGGGCAAACGCAACATCAAGTACAATTGGACGGTTACCCGGCCAGCCGTCAATTTTGAGCCGGGGACGGCCCAGTTCACGGCCAACATCAAGGTAAAGACCAAGATCATCACCCTGACCGATAAGGTTAAAGGGCGCCTGGCCGTCGATTATGACTTTGAGGCAAACCGGATCAGAATGCAGGTTGTGGAAGCAAAATTCCCAATCTATGTTACTATTCTAAAACAGAAAATCAAGATAGCCACCCTGGACATCGGCAAATACTATAAGCCCAAGTTCGAGTTCAACGGCCCCGAGCCGGTGCAGCAGGAGGTTGAAGTTGATCTGGGCGGCGGCGACATACGCAAGGTAAGCGTAACCGCCAGCGGCCGCGAAATTGCTATGCAGAAGGATAATCTGCGGGTTTCGGTGGACCTGGCTTACAGCAGCCTGTAGCTCACACCGCTGAACCGCTATTGGGGAATGGCGGCCACGGCCAACCGGTCGGCGCGTTCGTTCTCGGCATGGCCGGCGTGCCCCTTCACCCAGGTGAACTGCACCTGGTGAGTTTCCAGCAGTTCGGAAAGGCCCTGCCATAGATCGATATTCAGCACCGGCTTGCCTTGCCCCTTCTTGGCCGCCTTGCGCCAGCCCCGGGCGATCCAGTTCGCCAGCCAACCTTCATTGATGGCATTTACGATATAGCTTGAATCGGAATACACCGCTACACGACACGGTTGTTTGAGGGCTTCCAACCCCTTGATTACTGCCGTGAGCTCCATGCGGTTGTTGGTCGTACTCTTTTCACCACCGGAGAGCTCTTTCTCTACCCCCTGGTAACGCAGTATGGTTCCCCAGCCGCCGGGGCCGGGATTGCCCGAGCAGGCGCCATCAGTATACAGCTCTACCTGAGGCCAACTTGCGCTATTTTCAGACCCCGCCATAACCAGGGGTACACCCGTTATTGCCTTTCCATAGAGCAATTCAGCTTTCAGAGGGGCGGGATTGTGTAATCTGGCGGTGGCGAATGTTGAACCAATAGCCCAGCCAGATCAGCATTAGACCGAATAACTCCCCTATATACAGCGCCTCCGTATAGCCAAAACGGGTGAGGGTGCCGCCAATGGCCGGCATAACAGCGCCGATTGCTATCAGGACATTCCCGAGAAAGCGGTCACGGGCCAGTTCGGAATTCGCGCCGGGCAGGCTCATTACTCTGCGATAGCGCACCGCTGATATGATTGCGCCACCGATCAGGAAGATGACCGCATAGGTATTGATGAACGGTGAAAACGACCTGACCCACTGCCAGCCTAGCGCCTTACCACTGGGCAGATTGGCGCTGGGCAGCACACTCAGGTCCACCGGGCTGAGCATTACCGGTATGGCCGCTACCACAACGGCTATTACCAGGGCCCAGGTGAGAATCCTGGCCGTCCGGGGCTTGAGCAGTAACCAGATGGTACCCTGTGCCAGAGGAGCACCACCCAGCAAAGCGCCCACAATATACCAGAATTTCAGTATGAAGTCATTCAGTCCGAAAAGAGTAATATAACTCTCTGCAAAGGTCCCCATACCATAGGTGATAATACCAAGCGTCCACCACAGAAGGTGATTGCCCTGATGGCCACGGAGACGATAGCGCTGGTAAATCGTGGCTGCAAAGGCCGCCGAGATGATTGTGGACAGTATGGGCAGATAGTGTGATAGTGGTAAGGTCTGCATGGTGTTCACTTAGCTTTTATTGGGGTATAAGAGGTCAGTGGCTCTAATCAGGATTTAATATCAGCAATTACAGATGGTTCGTATCGGGGAGGAATTTATCCCCACGAAGCGTTAAAAGCACGGTAAACAAGTTGTTGCCAACACTATTCGATGGCCCGATAATACGGTTGTGCCGTGAACCGGAAATTGTCATTGCGTAAAGATATTGTGATTTAAGGCTCATACCGATGGCAAGGTAAAGCGGAATATGGTCCCCCGGTGCTCCTCCGACTCAACGTCAATAGTGGTGTCCAGGTTATCAATACACTGCCGCACCAAGGATAAACCCAGTCCGGCGCCACCCTGCTCACGGCTGCGCGCTTTGTCGACGCGATAAAATTTGTCGAATATGTGCTCCAGATGATCGACCGGAATCCCTTCGCCACTATCCCGGACCAGAAATTCGACCAGACCATTACCCAGATCGGCGATATTCAATTCAACGCTGCCGGTCGGGGTGTGCCGGATAGCGTTTGACAACAGGTTGGCGAGAATAATCCGTAACAGTTCCAGCCGGCCCTTTACAGCCAGTTGGCCATGCTCCAGTTTCAAATCGATCCCCCGGTCCGCGGCCTGGGGGGCAAAGGTCTCCCGCAATTCATTCACCAGGCCTTCCAGCTGCACTGTTTCCAGGGTTGCGGCTTCACCACCGAACTGCAACTTCACCAGTGTGAGCAGGTCGGCAAACAGGTGATGCAGACGGAGCAGGTTGCGCAGGGTCTTACGCAGATACTCCAGCAGGGGATCATCGGAACCAAGTCCGCCGGACTCCCGTTCCTCGATGGCAGCTTCCAGATAGCCCCGGGCTGAAAAGATGGGGTTGCGAACTTCGTGGCTCACGGCGGCGATGAAATCCTCCTGGGCCTGGTTTAATTTCCTCAGGCTCTCAATATCTTCCTGCAGCCGGGTGGCCATGGCCGAGACATCGCGCGAGAGTTCGCCAATTTCATCGGTGCGGTTTATCAGCGGCACTACGGATTCCTGGCCGCTGGCCACGCTGCGGGCCGCTCCCGCCAGAACCCTGATGGGTTTGGAGACCTTGTCAGCAACTATCCAACTGGTTAAAATTGTCAGTACCAGGACAACGATTACACCAGCCAGAATAATGAAGCGTACATTAGTGAGAGTTGTGATCAGCTCGGCTTCGCTGGCGGTAATCCTCACATAATGACGGTCCACCGTGGGTGGTCCTGCCAGGGGCGCTATCCCGGTAAACAGGGGCGCCGTTGTATTCACTACGCTGCCGGCCAACTGCTCCACCAGGAAGTCCGCGTTCAACAACTCAACCTGAAATCCTGTGTACCGGGAAAAGTCGTTGATTACCGCGGCATACTGCTCATGATCATCCAGATCCACCAGCATGGTTGCCAGATAGCGGGCCTCACGATCCAGGTTATCACGGGAAGCCGCCGTAATATGGTCGCGCACAAAAAGAATTGAAATGCCGCTGATGGCCGTCACGCCAAGGAGGACCAGCCCGAAGAAGGTCAGCAGAAAACGGAGTCGGATGCTCATTCCGTGAAACGTCAGTTGCGTCGCACGCGGTAGCCCACGCCACGGACAGTCTCAATCAAGTCACCATTTCCGCATATTTTCTGGCGCAGGTTTTTTATGTGCACATCAACGGTTCTTTCTGTAACGATTACATCATCACCCCAGACTTTATGGAGCAGATCGGCCCGTGTGTATACCCGGTCAGGATTCTCCGCCAGCAATACCAGCAGGCCGTATTCCCGGGTCGTCAGAGGGACCTGCTGCTCCCCTGAATGCACCTCCCGGCGGGCCCGGTTTATTACCAGCGAGCCAAAGACCAGGTCGGTTAAGGGATCATCAGGCCGGTTTTTCCTGCGCAGTATGGTTTTCAGCCGGGTGGCTATCAACCGTGGGCTGGCCGATTTTGAGATAAAGTCATCGGCCCCCACTTCAAGACCGATGATCTGGTCCATTTCGCTATCCCGGGCGGTGAGCAACAGTACCGGCAGGTGGCGTAGACTGGCATGTTGCCTGATCTCCCGGCACAGGGCCAGGCCATCCATGCCGGGCATCATTACATCCAGAATGGCGGCTTCGAATTCAGCATCCCGCAGCAATTCCAGGGCATCCGCGCCACTGGCCGCCGTAGTGACCTGATAACCCTCCCTTTGGAGGTTCAGCCGGATGACATCGCGAACGTCAGCTTCATCATCAACAACCAGAATATGGAGGTGTTCCGTCATACCTGAAGTTCTATATAAAATAAGGTTGTACCGAATACTTTCTAAAGAACCACATAATCATGGAAACCGCAGCGGGTGCTGCTTGTGACAACCGGTGGCCTCCTGGTACGCCCTTGCTTAACTCAGTCGCTAATTTAGGATATACCGGCTTTTATGGCCTGATTTGGAAAGACAGGCATAGTTATCACTCAATCTTCAATCTTCAATTCCTCAATCATCAATCATCAATCGACAATCTCCCGCACTCTTCCCTTCCAACTGGCGGGCGGCACCGATAAATTTCGCCAATACCATGTCACTCACTATATCCCGATACGATCCATCACAGGCCGCCGATTGGGACCGGTTCGTCCGGGAGGCCAATAACGGCACACTGTTTCATCTGCGTCGGTTCCTGGGCTATCATCCGGAGAAGCGCTTTAACGATCACTCCCTCATGCTGAACGGCAGCAAGGGGCTGCTGTCTGTTTTCCCTGCCGCCGAGGTAATGCAAGGGGATCGGAGAATGCTTGTCTCCCATCCCGGGGCATCTTACGGCAGCCTGGTAACACCGGTGGGGCTATCGTTCCAGAACAGCTATGATCTGGTCGCCACCTTGATAGATTACGCCAGAAGTGCCGGTTTCGACGGCATCACGCTGACCTCACCGCCTACTATCTATAACCGCCGCCTGTCCAATTACGTGGACTTCGCGCTATTGCGCCACGGCCTTACGCCACTGAAACGGGAAGTTTCCAGTATACTTTTTCTGGAAACCACCCCTGAAGCCAACCTGGTCAAGTTTACCGACGCCTCCAGGCGCGCCGTACGCAAGGCCCAGGGCAGCGGTATCGTTGTGCGGGAGTCGGACGATTATGCCACCTTTTACCGGATTCTGCTTAACAACCTGGAGCGGCGCCACGGAGTCAGTCCCGCCCACACATTGGATGAACTGCTGAAGCTGGTAGCGCTGTTCCCCGACGAAATCATCCTGCTGGCCGCCTTCCGCAACGACACCATGATTGCCGGGATCGTCACCTTTGACGCCAACAGCGAGGTTACCCTGGCCTTTTACATCAGCCATGACGAGGCCTACCAGGAATACAGGGCCGTTAATCTGTTGTTCTACGATCTGATCAAGCGCTCTATTGCCGGCGGTTTCCGTTACCTCGATTTTGGCATCTTCACGGTGAACGAGGAGCCTAACTTCGGGCTGGCCCGCTTCAAGGAGAGCTTCGGGTCCAGCGGCATGTTCCGGGATACCCTGACCATCGATCTGACGGGCCACTAGATCAGGTTCCCGCCAGCAGCCCATGGAAACGGCAACACAGCAGGATCAGACCGAGAGCGCCCCGGGTTTTCGCAGCGATTTCATTCATTTGGGACGCAAGTCCATGGCCTACATCGTTGGGCACGTGGCCACGCGGGCCATTTCGTTTCTCCTGCTGCCACTCTACACCAATGCCCTGGCTCCCGCGGATTACGCGGTGCTTTCACTGGCATTTACTTTTCTGGCGTTCAGCGGAATTGTTTTTCACTTCGGTATCGATTCGGCCCTGCTGCGGTATTACACCGGCGTTGACCGCTTGCGCCAGAAGGAAGTGTTCTCCACCGTCTATTTCGCTCAGTTGGTGGTAACAGCGGCACTGGCAGCCATACTGCTGCTGGCCCGCAAACCGTTGGGCCCCCTGCTGCTGGGCGCCGCCCGACCTGACTGGATTGCCATTCTGGTGGGCATTATCATCATGGACTCCCTGTGGGCCCATCCCATGCACGTGCTCCGGGCTGAAGGGCGGGCCAAAACGTTTGCCGCTGTCAGTCTGCTCAACGCCGGTGTGCTGATGGCCGGGAATATTATCCTGGTGGCAGGCTACGGCCTGGGTATTACCGGGGCGCTGCTATCCAACCTGGCAGCTTCCTGCGTCATGTTACTGGTAAACCTGCCCACGGTGCTGAAAAATACCTCGCCGGGCGCTTTCTCCAAGGTAACCTTTAAAGTTCTCCTGGTCTTCGGATTACCTTTTCTGCCCGCGGGACTGTTTACCATGATCATGGAACTTTCCGACCGCTACTTTCTCCGCTGGCTCACTGATATGCCGACCCTGGGGCTTTACAGCGCCAGTCACAAACTGGGCGCTCTCATGCTGCTGCTGATCATCGGCTTCAGTCTGGGCTGGCAGCCCTTTTATCTGAAGCGGGGGCAACAGCCGGGAGCTCCCCTGGCCTTCGCCCGCATAACCACTTATCTCATTTCACTACTTGCCTGGGCACTGCTCACTATCGGCGCCTGGATTGACCGTCTGATCAGGATTCCCCTGGGGCCGATCACGGTCTTTGGGCCGGAATACTGGTCCGCCACAGGTATAGTGCCACTGATCCTGCTGGGCTATTTCTTCTTTGCCACCTATGTGCTGCAGATGCCTGCGGTTAACCTCACCGGTCGCACCAAATGGGTGATGTTCTTCCGCGGCAGTGGCGCGGCGACCAAACTGCTGCTTAACCTGCTGCTGATCCCAATCTGGGGCATAATGGGAGCTGCCTCGGCCACAGCCATGGCCTTTGCCGTCATGACCACTGTTGCCTATGTCATCAATCGCAAAATCTATCCCGTACCGTATGAATGGCTGCAATTGGTACGTCTGGGTTTATTGCTAGGACTGGGTATCTTTATGCTATACTTCATACCGGATACTATCGGACGCAATTTACTGCTCACAATCTGGGTTCCTGCGGGCCTGGCGCTGACCGGGGGAATTACCCAGGCCGAATGGCGGCAACTGAAGGCGTTGGCGGGCCGCTCATGAGAGTTATGATCGCCACGGCTGGTCACTCGCCCGACGACGATGACCTCTTCCACCGAATGACCCGGTCGTTGCTTGATGCCGGCCACCGGGTACTTATGGTGACCAGGGGGCAAACGGCTACGGCGCCTGAACTGGACGGCTTCCAACACGTTAACTTTCCCGATCAGCCAGTCACCGATTTTGGCCGGGCACTTGAACAGCTGGCCCGGGAATGGCAGCCTGAGGCGCTGCAGGTGCGCGAATTCGAGTTACTGGCCGCCGCCGGACGCATCCGGAAAGCGCACGGGATTCCGGTTATCTACAATGTGGGCGACCACCACCGGGAAATGTACGCCACCTTTTCATCCAAGCCGCCGGTAATCAAGCAGCTGATCAACTGGGGCCTGGTGCGCTTTGAGCGTACCCTTCTGAAGCATGCCGATGTTGTCACGGCGGCCTCGACGACTATCGAGGAACGCTACCGTTCGTGGGGCTGCAAAACGGTGCCGGTCTTTAATTATCCCCGGCATAGGGATATGGAGACTGACACGGACAAGGAACCCCTGGTAATATACCATGGCCAGCTCTCCATTGAACGCGGTGTGGGTACACTGGTCAACGCCTTTGTTGAAGTAATCAGGCGGCGCCCCGAGGCGCGCCTCGAGATCTACGGCAGCGAACGCGTGCCCGGCACCTTATCGCAACTGCGGGAGGCTGTTCGACAAAGTGGATTGGAAGGTTCTATTACGGTCTCACCGGCCATTGCCCGCCAGCAGGTACTGGCGCGCCTTGGTAAGGCCGCAATAGGCGTGATTCCCTTTCATAACAAACCCCTTTTCAGGGTGGCGCCGCCCAACAAGCTGTACGAGTACTACGCCTGCTGGTGCGCTGTGGTCTGCAGTGACCTCCCGGTGCTTCGCGTGATCGCCCGTGATGCCGCCCGCTTTGTGCCTCCAGGAGATGCACCCGCCCTGGCTGATGCCATCAGCAGCCTTTTGAGCGATGATCAGGACCGTTTGCAACTGGCACGCCGCGGCCGTGAGCTGGTGGAAAATGAATACCGCTGGGACCTGGTGGAAGACAATTACCTGAATATTTTCCGGGAGCCGGCATGAAGATCCTCTACATTTCGCCGGAAAATACCGTTGGCACCCTCGGGCTCTGGAAAAGACTGCACGAGCTACGGGGCAACTACTGCCGCACCGTTACACTCTTTCCATCCGACCTGGGCTTTGCAGATGACATCTGCCTCAAACTGCCCCTGGTGGGCCCCATGCCCTGGTACCGGCGCCTGCGTAACATGGCTTATCAGCGTAGCAAGGGTCCTTTGGGCGACCTCACCGACCTGCCGGGCAATCCACCGGTCTGGCAGCCGGGAAACGGCGCTGAGAGGGCCTTTTTTGCCATCCGGGACTGGCTGTGGCGCTTCAAGGTGGAGCCGGCAATAAAGAAATATGATCTGCTGGACTTCGACGTTTACCATTTCGAGTGGGGGATGGAGTTCTACCGCCACGGTGGCTTCGTCAAGCGGCTGGAGCAACTGGGCAAGCCGATGATCGCCCACTACCACGGCCAGGACTTCCGCAACCGGGGCGTCATACCGGCCGTGGACAGCCGGGTGCGGGCCAGTCTCACCAGCGAATACGACCTGATTCCCCGGCACACCAACATGCGCTACCTTTTCCTGCCATACGATGTCAGCGCCGGCAAGCCTAAAACGGCGCTGCACGATCCCATAACAATTTGCCACGCCACCCGCAGCCGCTACTTCAAGGGTTCGGACAAGATCATAGACGTGTGTCAGCGGCTGGAAAAAAGCCACGGCATCAGATTTATTCTCATCGAAAACCAGCCCCATGCCGAAACCATGGAACTGAAGCGGCAGGCCGATATTTACGTGGACCAGATCGCCGATGTGGCCCCCGGCTACGGCATGAACTCGGTGGAAACCATGGCGCTGGGCGTGGCCTGCTGCACCAGCATGGACGACGCCTACCAGCAATTCATGCCCGGGCATCCATTCATCAACGTGAATGCCGAAAACCTGGAGAAGCGCCTGCTTGAACTGGTGCAGAATCCGGGCAGGATCATGGAATACGGCCGCAAAGCCCGTGAGTGGGCCGAAAAACGCCATTCACTGGAAGCTGTGGGCGACCAGCTTTACCGGATATATGCTGAAATCGGGGTCGTGGACTGATGGCCGAATTGCCCTCCAATCCCCAAGTCAACCTGATCGTGCCGGTGTACAATGGCGGCCCCCATTACGAGGAATGCTACCGGTCCCTGTGCCGGCTGGCCTATCCCGCGGACCAATTGACCGTCCATATCATCGACGATTGCTCCAGCAACGGCACCCGTGAATATCTGGCCGGCCAGACACCACCCGATTTTATCCGGCTGCACCTCAGCAGGGACAATATGGGACGTTCACGCACCCGGAATTTCGGTCTGGAGCACGCTACCGGTGATGTAATCATCCTCCTTGACGGCGATATGGAGGTGAAACCTGATTTCGTCCAGCAGCATGTGCTGGAACTTGGCAAGCCCGGCCGGGCGGCGGTAGTCGGCCAGATTATGGGCGCAGGCTGGCTTCGGCGGAGCAAACTCAACCGGTACCTGTATCAATCCAATTTACGCGGGGCCCGCCAGTTTGGCGCGAATGTGCCCATCGGTTTCCAATACCTTGTGACCGGTAACGCGGCCTTTCGCCGGGAAGCAATTGCTGCGGGCGGCCGGTTTGAAGAGGCTTTTTCCGGCTATGGCGGTGAAGACACCCTGTTTGCCTACCGTGTGGCCCGGCAGTTCCCCAACGGCATTTTCTATAACCCGGGCGCGGTGAGCTATCACCACGATGACAGCACCTTGAAGCGCTACCTGGAAAACCAGCGCAGTTACGGCGCCGTCAACCTGCCCCGCATCATGGCCACCAATCCGGAAATAGCCATGTTGCTGGCTGCCGATTTTGCCTGGCCGTTCGAGGGCGCCTACTTCCGGCGGCGGCGTCTGGTGGGCAGATTGCTTTTTAACAAGCTCACCTGTCTTATGGTCAAATATTTTATGCCGATAATTCAATACCCCCTCAGCAACGCCGCCGTGCGTTTCCTATCTGTCTGTGCGGTAGTTACCGGCCTGCGCATCCATGTGCGCCGTAACCGCGTCCCACTCCAACCGGTGGGACCGAAACGGACAACAAACTAATCTTGTCTGCACCATCGCAACCACCTGTGGCCGTCATCGATCTGGGCAGCAACACCTGCCTACTGCTGATCGCCCGGCGCAATGATGACCGGGTCGAGCCGCTGGTCCGGGAAATGGAAGTCGTCCGACTGGGTGAGGGAACGGCTGCTACCGGCCGGTTGAATGAAGCCGCCATGGAACGCGCGTTGGCAGCCCTCAAGAAGTTTAGAATGCTGGTTCTGAAGCACGGTTGCCGCCAGGTAAAGTGCGTGGCCACGGCCGCCTTCAGGGAAGCGCAAAACCGGGGCGATCTGGCCCAACGCATCAGACAGGAAACCGGCTTTATGCTGGAGGAAATCAGCGGCCAACAGGAGGCCCGCTACGTATTGCGGGCGGTGCGCCATTCCTTTCCCGCGCCTGAAGGCAGCCGCATTATCATAGACATTGGCGGCGGCAGCACCGAGCTGATCGAGGAGCGCGATGGCGATTTGGTCTCCGTGGCCAGCCTGCCCCTGGGCAGTGTGCGGCTCACCGAGCGCTTCCTGTCCGGTGATCCCCCTGCGCCAGAGGAGCTGTCCGCCCTGCAAAGCTACATTACCGGGGCGTTGGAAAATGTGCCCCTGCCGGACCGCGCCGGTCAGATCGTTGGAGTGGGCGGCACGGCAACCACCTTTGTGGCCATGGAGCGCCAGATGGACCGCTACGATCATGCCGCCGTGCACGGGGCCATCCTGACCGGGCACAGCCTGGACGAAATATTGGCGCAATGCATCAAACTGCCTCTGGCCGAGCGCAAGGAATTGCCCGGTCTGCATCCGGGGCGCGCCGAGGTAATCATCGCCGGGGGATTGATTCAATCGGCTTTATTACAATTGTTGGGACTTAACGAAATGCTGGTCAGCGACCACGGCCTGCGGTGGGGTGTGGCGCTGGAGCTATGCGACGATTAGCACCCGTTAGGGCAGCTCGTAATCCACCACCCACACTTCGCTGGTGATGGAGCGGATGAACTGGACGACCGCACCATCCAGCAGCAGTGAAGCCCACCAGCGGGAGCGTAATCTGTGGTAGTGGGATAGCAATTTACTCTTACTCACATTCGTACGTATAGCGTCAACCCCGTTCCCATTCTAAATCAATATTGCTTAAATTTGCCCTGCTGCATTGCAGCGATCGGCCACCTTAGCTCAGTTGGTAGATAATCAGTAGGTCGACGACGATATCCCCTTGATTATACACTATTTAATATAATTCGTATACTACTACTAACTACTACTTGGCTTATCTTGAGGGTTTCTGAGTAGTAGAGAGTTAGTAGGAAATCACGATTCTGCGAGTAGTAGAAAACTCTACTACTCGTGACCTCTGCTCAATACGACGTTCTCGCTGTTATGAGAATGCAAGAATACCTAAATTTATCCAATTATCCAAAAAATAGTACGCAAATATCAGAAATGATTATTCACAAATTCAAAGCATGATAATCAAGGATTCAAGATAAATATGGGACCTCAATGGAAATATTCAATCACAATAAAAGATGAAGAAAGAGTCGAACATGCTGCACAGTTTGAAGATGACGAGTGGGTGCAACTGCAATTGTATGAGGAGTATGCTGCAGAATTAAAGTCGACAAGATTCGTGTCAGAAAATGGTCCACAGCGCCTAAATTTATCATATTCACAAGAGTCGGGATTCGCCCATGATATTGAGATGCCCGATAAGGAAAAAGTAATCTCGCTAATGCACAGGCTTAGACCGTTTATTCTGAATGATGAAAAAACCAACTTTTCTCGAATCTGTAACATCATTACAAAATGCGTCAGCGATGATAAAATTCGAAGTATTATTAAATCGCAAAAAATCATTTTTACGGGTAAGCAATTGCAATCTCTATTTAAAATTGAATCAAATAGCATCGTTATTAATTCTGATGAAACCTTAAATATGTGGCTCTATGCCTTCGAATATCACAGGGACATGGAAAAGCGTGAACAACTTTTAACTCTTACCAGCGTACTGCCGCTTGATGTACTGCGGGCCTTCATGATCATGATGCTCTCAGATAAAACGAGGGCAATTATTAATGTAAACGCTATAATAAGGTTGATATTGGGTAAGGAAAAGAGATTTCGAATACTATTTTAGGCATTAATAAACCAACTCGAGCCAAATAATTTGATTTAATGCACAGTGAATGCATGCCAGCTCCTAGCAAGATCAAACATGTTAGGTAGTATACGGATATGGCTGATCATTTTTTTCGCTGACGGATATTGCTATGAATACTAAACCACAGAATGGTGATAATATTCTTTCAGGCGATGAAGCAGAGAAATTATTTCGGCAATATGAAGTAAATTACCTTGATCAATTCTACAAATCTTTGCCCGCTATCCGACGAGCTGATGCTTCTTCAGCATTTTATTTATTGGCGGCTTACGATTCGCTCAACCTATTGTACCCTATCCCAAAAAACTACTTCGGGTTTGATGAATTTGGTCCTACTAAAATCTTGGAAGATGGATTTATTCAGGCATGTCGCTGGCTGGCTATGGAAGGCAAAATTTTCAATCTTTTACCATCCGTGAATCGTGATGCATTTAAGGATGCAACGAGCATGTTGAAAGATGGAGCAAACTATTCTCGCATTGCAGATTTCCATATGATGTACGGTAGAGGAATCGTTGATGTTAGTATAAATCCAGAAGAAAAATCCGTGTGTTTCGATTACAAATTGAATGAAGATAGGATTCATAATAGGGAAATTGTACTCGATAACTTGAGCGAAAGGCTAGACTACTCACTGACTGCATCGCGTAATCTTGAGAGTGATCAGAAATTTGTAGAAATTGTTCCACAAATAGCAAGAGCCCCTCACGAGATCAGGGATGGACGCGTAATCATTACTGATTTTAATAATCTACTTAATCTGCCCGTTGAAATAATCTACCGCCGCTTGCTGGTAAAGAACAGCGATCTGATTCCTGAAGGAACGGATCTAGTGGGTTTTTGTGTTGAGGATCTGCGAATATTTTGGAAATATCTACTTTGCTGGGCCTTTATCGTTGAGATTTTAGCAGGATTTGCGATAAAGAACGGTGCAAAGCTGATTGAATGTACTTCACCACAAGTACTTTATCTCAATGAAATGATCGATGCTATTCATACTATGAGTGGCCTGGAGCCTGATAAGATAATGTGCATCATCGATAGGTTATCATATGATGATTCGCTTACTAATCCAGATATTATCCTTCAACCGTTTTTGCGGTCCGATAAATTGATCGCATGGAGTACAAAGGTAATAAGGGAATCACAGTATGAGAGAAACCTATTAAAGTTGATGGTCAGAATTGATGAGGCTGATATTCTACATACATCAGCAGTTAATATCATTGGTGATCGAGAGCAAAGTCTTTTAGGGGAATTGGGGAGATTTCTTGAAAAGCGGGGATTCAAATATAAATTGCGCAGAAAAATATCATTTGGTTCACTATCTGGCGATGTTGATTTACTGGCATGGAAAGAACGTTGCGCTAACCAAGTATTGCTTATCGAGTTTAAAGCCAATCTGCCACCTGATGAAATCAATGAAGTAGATAAACTCACTGATGACCTTATGATAGGTAGAGAACAAATTAAAAAGTGCATTACAATATTGGGCAACCTTGACAATGAGATTAAATATACTTTATTTAAATTTGTCGACTGGACGCGAGTGACGGACTACTTCGGAGTTGTAATATCTTTTGAGGGGCCTCCAAATTCAAGATACTACCCAACCGATGTGCCCGTAGGGACATTTAACATTATTACAAAGAAAATTCGTGGAAGAGATTTTAAAACTCCCGAAACATTCTCAAATGCGCTTCGCTCACAGGAATGGCTCGATAAGATAAGGGCATCTGTGGCAGAAAGCGATATGTACAGTTCGCTTACTATGAATGGCATTACCTACAATTTGCCTTCTTTCACAATTGATTAGGGCCCACTGGAGGGTAATAGCTAATCAATCATCATTATTGAACATGCGCCGATGGCTTGAATTTTCTGCTCATTTTGGTTCTGGTGAGTTTTACTTACAGTTTTGACACAAAAAAAGCCCGCTCAAAATGGAGCGGGTTTCAATTGACTACTTTTTCAAATGGCCTCAGTCGCACTTCGACAGGCTCCATTAGACTTAGAGGTGCAAAATGACCCTGAATAGCATTATACTCATGTATCTGAACCAGGTTTGTTTCACCTCTTACCACAACCGAGGGCTGAGTAAGTCTATGACAGGCTTTAAACCCACAGTTT
>DAOWIJ010000170.1 GCA_030640955.1 Fidelibacterota bacterium | reverse complement strand
TACAGCTTGATTATCGCCTCGTCGTCTGCGTCCTTGTCGCCATCAACCGTCTCACCCCAACTGAGCATGGCATAACGGTCTGAACCCGTATTGATGGGTACACTTGCTACTGCATTCGTGTATACATCATGAAAATCGAAAGATGGATAGTGCTTAACCGTTGCGGCCAACTGTGTAGGACCACTGACATCGGTGACCGACTCCAGCACCTGGTTTTTACCATCGTTTGTAACGATGTAAAGGTAATAGGTGTTGGCAGTGTCGTAGTCTGAAGAACTGGTGTAAATATCCCAGTTCACCCAGTTGGTGTCACCCTCTTCGTAGCGTGCAAGCGTGTGCAGCTTGATCGCGCCAGTCAGACCGGTGACCGTTTCGTTGGGAGAGCTGCCGGATATTTCAATAGCGGAAGCTGCAACGGTAGCGCTGGTGGATTTATAAACGTGCACTTCGGCGTTGTCGTCAACGTCTTCGAACATCCAGAAGATATCCACAGCACTCAGGTTGTCACCGGCAGCCAGGGCGCCCGTGGGGCCCAGTACTCCGCCGGATTCCATGGTAACGACTGCGAAATCATCGTCCGTGCTGGGTTCAAAGATGTCATCATTATCGTAGTCGATACCGGACTCGGCGCCCAGGTTGGTGGCGCCGGCATAAAATACGGGATGATGCCGTATCTCGACAGTATCGCTGGTACCGACCACCCAATCGGCCGTGAGACTGGAGGTTACATAGAACCACCAGTTGCCTTCAGCCAGGTGATGGCCGCTTAGCAGCGTACCCGCGCCAGTAGCGCTCTGGTCATCAAAATAGGCGCTGCCCTCGGGCATCTCATCTACATAGAATTCGTCGGCATCATGCAGTGGAATGGTACCGGTGCCCATATCGATTTTTTTCAGATCAGGGGTCTGCGAGGCCCATAGCCTATAAGCTACTTCACCGGTTACGGCTACATTAACCCACGGATGGACAAAGTCGTCATCAGTACTATTAAGGGTAACCAGGTCCCAGTTGTTGGCGCCATTTACTAAAGCGTCATTACCCGCGCCTGTCTGTTCTACGATCAGGTCAGTCAGGGCCGTCATCATCGTATTGTCGATGGCGTTGGGATAAACATCGCCGCGCAATGAGCTCTGCTTTTTGCCGTTATCCCAGTTGGTATTGTCGAAATCCACTGTAGTAAGCGTATCAACAAATGAAACTGTTACGGCGTCCGCATCCTCAGGATCGTCGGTACCATAAGTGATGGTGTAATCCGCCGTGCTGCCGGAGGGACTTTCGGCCGTGGTAATCGGGAAGAATACCATCAGCTCGGACGTCGCGTCAATGGCGCCGGCTCCGGCCCCATCGAGGGTGAAACCGCCTGCCGTGGCAGAAGCAATGGTCCATGTTACCGCATTAGCATGGGTGGCCGACACCGATACTTCTTCAATGAAGTTGGCGTCTTCATCCATGTCCGCCAGCCGGATATCGGCTGGGAAAGCGATAACAACGTCGTTGGTGGCAACCCAGGTTCCGGCGCCGTCATCATCGAATGAAATGACCAGAGCCTGAAAGAACTGCTGGTCACCGTCACCGCCGTTAACGTAGGCGCCTTTCGGAAGCTGGGACGGTGTGGCTACCACGGTGGCTGCCAGCGTCCACGTTGCCATGGCCAATACTGTGATGGCCACAAGATTAATTTTTACCAAGCTCTTCATGGTTGGTTCCTTTTTGTGTTTCGCGTGCGCTGTTTGATCTATGTTCATATTTTGTCGTCTCCACCGGTAACCTGCCTTAGATGGCACTATTGGCGACCATCCGAGCGGAGCCTTTCACTTCCCCTTTTATCGGGTGATCTCCAGATTTCTTTAACTTTTTTTTATAAAACATTTAATACATATATTTATGCGAGTTAACGACCGGATTCAATGACCTTGGTGGTTCAGAATACCGGCAACTCCGACATTGATGGATGATTAAGGTCAAATTGGATAATATTATGTGATGGCCGTCACATAAATGGGAAGCATAATGGCCAGGAAGCATACGGGTGGCCGGCCTATGGATATCAACCATCATTGAGGGCCGCTTTCAGAACCATTTTATGATGCCAGGCAGTAAATTAAGGTATCAGCTCAGCCATTAAAATGCATTTAGACTCCCGATAGGGAGCCATTGGCAATGGACTAAAGGAGCCTGTCATGACCGAACGAATAGCCGTAATCGGCGGAGTTCGCACACCATTCGCAAAAGCTTTTACCGAACTTAACGACCTGAATGCTTCTGACCTGGCGAAAACCATTACCCAGGAACTGATCCAGCGCTGGGAACTGCCCGCTGAAGTAATTGACGGGATGGTCTGGGGGTCGGTGTTGCCCACCATGTCAAACCTGAATGTCGGCCGGGAAGTACCTATCGCCCTGGGGCTGAACAACGTACCGGGGCACACACTGGGCCAGCAGTGCGCCAGCGGGATCAGAGCCATAACTTCGGCCGCCGAGCACATCATGGCCGGGCATGCCCGGGTGATGATTGCCGGTGGCTCAGAGTCCATGTCCAACACACCCGTTACATACCTCAAGCGGTTGATCATGGCGCTTCAAGGCGTGCAGAAGGCCAGGACCTTCGGTCAGCGACTCAAGCGGTTCCGGAAGGTGCGTCTGACGGACTTCGTACCCCGGCCACCAGCCATCGAGGAACCGAGCACCGGCCTGTCCATGGGTCAGCACGCCGAACTGATGGCCCAGATTAACGGTATCAGCCGGGAGGCCCAGGATGAGTATGCTCTCATGTCCCACCGGCGGGCCAGCCGTGCCAGGGATGAGGGCAGGATCGGTGGTGATCTGATGCCTGTATCGCTGCCACCCAAGCATGATAACTATTTCGCGGTCGATAATCTGATTCGCGGCGGCGCCACCCTGGATCAACTGGCCCGGCTGCGGCCTGTTTTTGACCGCAGACACGGCAGCCTTACCGCAGGTAATTCATCGGCGCTTACGGATGGGGCCAGCGTTGTCCTGATCATGAGTGAAAGCCGGGCCCGGGAACTGGGCTACCAGCCCTGGGGTTTCATCAAGGCTTATACATATATAGCTATACCGCCCCTTCCGCAACTGCTGCTGGGGCCGGCCTATGCTACGCCCAAAGTTTTGGACATGGCAAACCTGAAGCTGGCCGATCTGGACCTGATTGAGATCCACGAGGCATTCGCCGCCCAGGTGTTATCGGTGCTGCAGAAGTGGGAGTCGCCCCGGTTTGCCGCGGATGAGCTGGGCCGCTCGCAAGCGCTTGGCAAAGTCGATATGGACAAGCTGAACGTGAATGGCGGCTCGCTGGCCTACGGTCACCCATTCGGCGCTACCGGCGGAAGGATGGCCATCAACCTGCTGCAGGAGTTGAAACGGCGGGACAAGCAGCTGCGCATGCTTACCCTCTGCACCGCCAACGCCATGGGCGTATCCATGGTGCTGGAACGGGCACAAGCCTAACCTACAGGTATAACTATGTTTAAGTATGACAAGGACGAGCAGGGTATTGGGACCGTTACCCTTGATCTGCCAGATGCACAGTTTAATATCCTTTCTGAAAAGCACTTCGCGGATTTTGAGGCACTGCTGGATAAGCTGGCCTCAACGGATGAGGGGCTCAAGGGGCTGATCATAATCAGTGGCAAGGCTGACAATTTTATTGTGGGCGCCGACATCAAGGACTTTCTCAAGCATGAGACGGTTGAGGCAACCACCAACGTGAGCCGGGTAGGGCAGAGGATCTTGAGAAAGATTGCCCAGCTGCCATTTCCCACGGTGGCGGCCATTAACGGCGCCTGCATGGGTGGCGGCACCGAACTGGTCCTTAACTGCAGGGCCCGTATTATTACTGATCACCCCGATAGTTCCATCAGTCTCCCGGAGGTCAATCTGGGCCTGTTGCCCGGGGCCAGCGGTATCACGCTACTGCCCCGGCTGGTGGGCCTGCAGGCCGCGCTGGACATGCTGCTCACCGGCAGAAAAGTATATCCCTATAAGGCCCGTAAGATCGGCCTGGTGTCTGAAATTGTCAGTCCCGGTGTATTGCAGCAGGCAGCTGCCAAGCTGGTGAGAGCTCTGGCAGATGGCAGCTATTCCGGACGCAAGCTAAAGAAGGCACTGGTCACCCGGTTGCTTGACGGACCCTTGAAGTTTATCGTATATCGTGCGGTTAAAAAACGGGTAGCCGGCCAAACCAAAGGCAATTATCCGGCGCCGTTCAAAATAATTGAAACGATACGCAAGAGCCTTGGTAAAAAGATCGATCGCGCCCTGAAAAACGAGGCCCTGGCTTTTGGCGAACTGATGGTTTCACCAGAGCACAAGGCGCTGACCCACGTATTCTTTGTGAGCTCGTCCAAGCCCAGGCTGGAAGCCACACCCGCTGAAATAGGGCAGGTGGCGGTTATCGGCGCGGGACTGATGGGCGCCGGTATTGCCACCGTATCACTGGATAAGGGCTTGACGGTGCGTCACCGGGACCTGGACCTGGCAGCACTGGGCCGGGCCAGGGCGCACCTGCAAAGCTATTTTGACAAAAAAGTCAAACGGCGCATCCTGTCGAAGCGGGCCGGCGGCCTGGCGCTTAACCGGTACAGCTCCACCATTGATTACAGTGGCTTTGGCCGCTCACAGATTGTAGTGGAGGCCGTCTTTGAGGACCTGGAACTGAAGCGCAGCATAATCAGTGACCTGGAAGATCAGGTGTCCCCGGAAACGGTGATCGCAACCAATACGTCATCACTGCCGATTACCGAAGTGGCCGCCGGGGCACGGCACCCCGAGCGTATCATCGGCATGCACTTCTTCTCACCGGTGGAGAAGATGCCCCTGGTGGAGGTCATCCCCGGCAGGCAGACCAGTCCTGAAACCGTGGCAACAACCGTGGCATTCGGGCAGAGCCTGGGCAAGCGGATTCTGCTGGTGAAGGATTCGCCCGGTTTCTATGTGAACCGCATCCTCACACCATACTTGAATGAAACCTTCAAGCTGCTGGAGGACGGTATTGCCGCTGACGTGCTGGACAGGTACGCCAGGCGCATGGGTTTCCCGGTGGGACCGTGCACCCTGATTGACGAGGTTGGTTTTGACGTGGCGGCAAAGGTATCGGATGTGATGGCGGCTTTCATCGGTAACCGCCTGGAGATGACCGACCATAATACCCGCTTCCTCAATGATGATCGCCTGGGCCGCAAGAATGGCCGTGGCTTCTATGCTTATGAGCATGGCAAGAAAGGCGCGGCCGATAACACGGTCTATCAGCTGTTTGATGATCCGGAAAGAAAGCCGATTCCTTACGATGAGGCCCGGGACCGGCTCATCCTGGCCATCCTTAACGAAGCGGCCTTGACTTGGTCCGAGGGGCTGATCGAGTCCCGGGATACGGGGGATCTGGGGGCCATCTTTGGCTTTGGCTACCCGCCTTTCCTGGGCGGTCCTTTCTGGACCATGGGGTCAATCGGCAAAGACAAACTGAACGACCGTCTCAGCAGGCTGGCCGAGCGCCATGGCGGCAGGTTTGCGCCTGCGTTATAATGTTCCTGCTGTTATTCCCTTGTAGCACGAAGTATTGAACCATTATTGATAGGTATTGAGGAAATAGCTGTGGAGAGGCTGTATCTTGCAGGTGAGTGGATTGAGGGCGCGCAATTAGAACCACTCAATTCACCCTTTGACAACCGTGAAGTGGCCCAGGTGCACCGGGCCGCCCCAGAGCACTTCACACAGGCCATTGACGCTGCCGAAACCGCCGCCCGGGAAATGCGTGAGCTGCCGGCCCACCAAATTGCAGCCGCCCTGGAACACATGAAAGGCT
>DAOWIJ010000239.1 GCA_030640955.1 Fidelibacterota bacterium | reverse complement strand
GCCATAAAGACCTGCTCGTTTATTCGAAGATCCTCCTCTTCCTTCAGGGCATGGCTGCTTATAGTAACGATTCCTCCGAGCAGGTCATCACGGTATTGAACGGCGAGTTCGGTTTTATCATCAATAACAAGATCGAGGACGCTCCCATCGTTATCAATCTCTTCGGCACAGAATACAATGGGGCCCCTCTCCAAGGCGACCCTGCCCTTATTCTCAGTGACCCGACCATGGCTTAAGACCCGGCGGACCGGCATAGGCAGATCCAGATCCACGACATCGCCTCTATGCCATTTTCGGCTGATGTGGACATACCCTTTTTTAAGCTCAAGCGGGACCTTCTTATCATTTACACTGAGATTGATCGCCTCTTCGATCTTTCCGATGTACCGGTAGAGATCGCTGGGGATCGGTCGGTTTTGCGCCCAACCGGGTATGCGAATGTACAGCGCGAACTTCGCAGTCTTCTCCGGGTCCACCTTGATCTTTACCTTGCCATCCCAGGGATAATCGGTTTCCTGGGTCAGTTGCACGGCAACCTTTTCTGTCTTAATATGGCCAATTCCGCTAACGAACAGGTTGACATAAATGATGTCGTCCCGGTGGGCATACACGTACCCGGGTACTGAAGGCAAGAAGCGGGAAATATTGGTGGGACAGCAAGCGCAAACAAACCAGGGCTGCCGTTCCGCTCCGGAACCGGTTCCTGTGGAAGCCAAAGGGTTGGGGTAGAAAAACCGGTTCCCTTCAAGGGATACCCCCGACAGCACGCCATTATAGAGCGCCCGTTCCAACACATCCACATATTTGGCATCCTCATGAAGCAGAAACATTCTATGGTTCCACATGGCATTTGCCACGGCGGCGCAGGTCTCGTTATAGGCTTTCAGGTTGGGCAGCATGTAATCCTCGCCGAAGCCTTCATGATATCCCTGCACGCCCATGTTTCCGGTCAGATACAGCCTCTTTGAAACGATATTTTCCCAGATCGTGTCAATAGCCTTGATGTAATCCTTATCTCCGGTAATGGCGGCCATATCGGACATGCCGGAATACATATACAATGCCCTTACAACGTGTCCTGTCGGCTCAGTCTGTTCTATAACCGGTTTATGGTCTTGGGAGTAGTTGATTTTCCCCTGGTAACTGTGGGGGGAACGTCCGTCGTAGTGGCCACGCTCGTCGAGAAAGAATTTAGCAAGATCGAGATATTTGCTGTCGCCGGTCAAGCGGAAAAGTTTGACTAAGCCGATCTCGATTTCCTGGTGCCCCGGCACATCACGCTTTTTATCAGCACCGAAAATGCTGGCAATCAAGTCTGCGTTCTTGACTGCCACGTCCAGCAAGGTGCGCTTGCCGGTGGCCAGGTGATAGGCTACCGCCGCCTCGTACATGTGGCCGACGCAGTACAGTTCGTGGCCGTGGTCCATTCTGGACCAGCGTTCCGTGCCATAGAATTCCAGATTTGGCCTGGCGTTAGAATCCACTTCTGCAAGACCGATGGTCCTTAATGTGGATAAATAACCGTCAGGTTCCTGGGCCGCGGCAATCTTGGCTATGACCTCATCCACATACTGCTCAAGCTTCGGGTCAGGGTGTACGCTCAACGAATAGGCTGCTGCCTCAATAACCTTGTATAAATCGGAATCATTGTACCGGGCGCCGCGGTATTTACCCTCCATCAAGCCTCCAGCGATGGCAAAATTGTCGATACGCCCCGTTTCTTCGCACCGCTCAAAACAGTATGGAATCGACACCAGACGAGTGGTTTCCAAGCGGGGAGCCCAGAAACGATCCTCGATGGACACATCGGTAAAAGGGACCGGCTTAGCCGGATAATCCCGGTCAGCCGCTTGCGCTGACAACGCAAATAAACAGACAACACCTGATGTCAATAAGCCGTTCATTGTGGGTAATCCTCCTTATTTAACCATTTGTAAAGGTTGCAACATCAGATCCAGATAAACTCAGCAAACGTGGAACGACCTCACCTGTCGTCAATAACCGGGAACTCGGTGATCCGGAGCCGGGTATTGCCATAAGGGATCAGTTCCAGCTCGGTCAAAGGCTGGTCTGAAATGACCGGGCTTTGGGGAGTGTCGCCCGCCGAGTTGTTAACGATGGTCCATTCCGGTATGGCTTTGCCCCTGGCCCTCAACACAACCGGTGCATTTTCCTGGTCCCATATGTTCCCGGCTATATCCCTGGTCTCCACGACGAATGAATTCTCCGGGTTGGTCTTGTCGATGATCAGACCGTAGTTCCAGGGGGTTGTGGGATGCACTTCCCAGTCCGATGATTGCAGGTAGTAATGCTTCAGCTCCTTGAAGCGTTCCCCAATCCTGAGCGCGAAGTATAGGGGTCCGCGCATAACCGAGACGGCATCATGGTACCGGGTCTCCACCCTTACCTTCATTGGGAGATTAAGCACGACGGAATCGCCTGTGCTCCATTTCCTTTTGATCACCGCGAAAGTACCGGCTTCCGGCGAGATGGTCTTTTTACCAACCTGGATAACAGCCCCTTCAGCCCAGGCAGGAATGCGCAGGTGCAGGGGAAACACGAGCGGTTCGGGTACGGTAACCGTAAACCTGATATGACCTTGAAACGGATACTGCGTCTCTTCCAGGATGGTTACGTCAACGCCATCGGCGACCCTGGCTTTGACCTCGCTCGGCCCGTAGGCCACGGCTACAAGTCCCTGATCGTGGGTGGCCATCCACATGTGGGAGACAAATTTGGGCCAACCCTGGTGCATATTAGCCGTACAGCACCCATAGTCAGGTTCGAGTCCATACAGATTGGCATCATCACGATTGGATGCCCAGTCACGCTTGGCAACGGTACACAATACCTGGTTGCTTTGCTGGTCGTACTGGTGGGCCCAGAAGTCGGGCATAGTGGTGCCGGGAATGGCGTTGAATGCAAGCATCTCCAAACGGTCGGCGAGTCTCGCGTCACCTAATATCTCCATGAGCTCTTCCAGTGAAAACATAAATTCCACTACAGCGCAGTATTCGGTTCCCTGGGTAGGGCGTTTACCTGAGAGGTGCTCATCTCCCGAGAACCTACCGGTTACTTGACCATGATGTTCGTCAAGGTTCCGAAGCGCTTCGAAAACTCTTGATTTGTAGCTCTCATCCCCGGTAAGCAGATACCGCAAACCGGGATATTTGACGGCCATGGCGATATTGACTACATGGGCTGTTAAACCGGGGGCATCCCATATGTGTGGAATTCGGCCTTCATTCAGAGCGTCAGTATCCCAAGGGAATTCCCGGAAATAGGATGACCAGTCATAACTGGAGGCAGTGATGGATTCCGCCACTTTCAGGATGTCCCGGTTCCCGGTACGATTATACAGCCAAAAAGCCGATAGAAGGTTTTCTTTGGCCCTCACACCACGCCATTCGCTATCCGGCCAATCGGGAGACTCATTATTGAGATACGAGAAATAGTTTGTCAACAAGGGGATGACCCGCTTATCTCCCGTGGCCTCCTGGTACTGAGTCAGGGCTTTCATGGTCACGGCCAACGGCCAACGATCAGCATTCGTATCGGGGCCAAACCAACCGTTATCCTGGCCCGAAGAGAGTATCCATTCGATCCACACCTGGGATTTCTGTATCAGACGCTGATCATCGAGTAGATAGGCCAAAGGTATAAGACCATCCAGGTAATACGGTCCTCTCTCCCATGCTTCTCCGTCTCCGCCCTTCCAGGCTGAGTTTTGGACGCTCGGCCAGAACTCATCCAGATGTCCGGTCAGCCCATTGGCCTGAATGGTCAGCTGATTATTCAACCATCCGTGAGGCCTGATAGCGCCCAAGGGTAATTTGACATACGCCGCTTGGGTCAAGGGCTCCCGGTTAGTCGGATAATAGCTATTCACTTCAGGACCGTTGCACGCTATGGTTGCACAGATAATAACAGTGATAGGAACGATTGTTTTCATGAATCCCTCATTCTTTGATCAATTCGATGTTCATCAATGTAATTTTCCTGACGACACAACAGCTGTAGGAGCGGTACCGAGCCGAACAACCACCCGAATCTTACGTTCAGGTAGTATACCGACAACAGCCTGTTTCATATGATCGACCAACAGAAGACACCCACCTTCCGATAATCCTGTCTATAGTGTACATCGTCAGAACAAAGTTAGCTCGTAAGGAAAAAATCTAATAGAGGTATTCTGCGTTTCCAAGGTTTTACTGATACACCAGCTGAAGCGTCTTTCGCTTGATTGTTTCACATTGACCTGCCGGAGGAGATTAATAATACGCTAAACAGGCGTACCAACCCCACATGGCCCACCACCTGGTTCGTGCCGAAACTTACTGGTGCGGGACCGTTCACTGACATTTACTCTTTGATGGCCAACTGGGGGCCAACCATGCGGCCATCGGCTACGGGCATTTCGGTGACAGACTTATCTCTCTAGCGTCAATGCTGTGTATACCGGTGAATATGCACAATGTTGAAGAAGAACGCATTTTCAGGCCCAGCGTGTGGAGCGCTTTCGGCACTGCGGACCTGGAAGGCGCGGATTATCGCGCCTGCTCCAGCTTCGGACCTCTGTACGGCAAGAGTTCGGCATAGGAATTCTGGAAAAACAAGGCTGCCGCCCTGAAGCCTGGATAGCAACGCCGTCGCGACCGGGACAATCAGCGCATAACCGGGAATTCTGAAATACGCAAGGTCGTAGCTCCGTAGGGAATCAGCACCAGATCCTCTTCAGGTCCTTCATACTCCTTCGGCCGCCAATACGGACTAAAGGGCGTAGGACCGGTGACCCCGCCATACAATTGCCATTCAGGCATTCGTTTTCCCTTGGCAAGAATCCACACAGGGGCCGCATCCGTAGTCCAGGGCTGAGATGGCACTGCCTCAGCATGCTTGACCACAAAGTGTTCTTCCGGCTTGTCAATATACTTGCGTAGCAGAAAGTAATTCCACGCATCTTCAGGATACACCTCGTAATCCCCATAGGGGTCTTCACCTGAAATCCTTTCCCATTTTTCCTGGATTTTAAGGGCGAAGACGAGGGAGCCGAGTTCCACACCCGCGGCACGTTCGTGCCAATGCGAAATTCTCACCTTCATAGGCAAGCGCAGTTCCACTACATCCCCCTCTGACCAGGTACGGGATATTTTGGCAACTACGCCTGCTTCAGGCCTGGAATTATGCTTTCCGTTGACCAGGATTTCCGCGTCTTTACACCAGCCGGGTATTCTCAGATGTAGCGGGAAGACATTTGTTCTATCGGTTGTGTAAGTGAATTTTATTGTCTCCGTAAACGGATAGCCGGTCTCCTCCAGAAAGGTTACCTCTGCACCATTGCCTACCAGGGCGGTAACTCTCGAAGGTCCGTAGACCAGCGCTGCCAGGCCATTATCCTGCGTAGCATACCATAGATTTGCAACGAACTTGGGCCAACCCTGGTGCATGTTGGCGGTACAGCATCCGTAGCCTGTTTCGAGTCCGTAGGTGATTTCATCCTCTGTGTGCTTAGTGCTGAAATTATGCCACTCCCGGTTGCAGATAACCTGATTTGGCAGCTGGTAATATTGGCGTCCGGTGAAATCTGCCTTTATCTGGGTCGGGAGGGCATTGAAAGCCACCCGTTCCAAACGATCCGCATAGACCGGGTTTCCTGAGATCTGCAACACTGTCTCCAGGCTGAACATATACTCCACGACTGTGCAAAATTCCGTACCGTGAGTGGGATCTGTTCCGTGCAGCAACTCATCTCCCGACCATAACCCGTTGATCTGGCCGTGGTATTTCATAAGCGCTGTGATGCCGGCTTCAACCGCTTCCAGGTATCGCTTATCTTTTGAATACTGGTAGTAGACTGCCGGCTGCTTTATACCCATGCCTGTGTTTACTCCGTGCCAGTCCTGCGGATAATCGGCTTCGAAACGCTCGGTCCAATTCTCGGTCTGCTCAAAGATAGTTTGCCCGAGCTTCAACAGGTTCTTATCACCCGTATGGTTATACAGCCAATAAATGCTGGCCAGGTTTTCACCACCGCGGGTCTTTGCCCAGTGAGTCCAATGGTCAAGAGGCCATTGTTCAATGTGAGCCTGCTGATACTGGAAATATTTCTGCATGAACGGAATGACTCTTTCATCACCGGTGGCCTCATAATACGATTGCAGCACTTTGAGCATAATCATATGCGGCCACCAATCCTCCTTATGTTTTTCCTGCCAGGCGAGAGTTCTTTCATCAGACCCAAATACTCGCGTAGAGTCACTTGCCGGTCCGAAGTAGCCATCCTCACGTTGGCTGTTGAGACTCCATTCAATCCATTTCTGCGCCTTGTCAATCAGAACCTTGTCATCCAGCAGATATGCCAGCGGCACCAATCCATCGAGCCAATAAGGCCCCCTTTCCCAGGTTTCTCCTTTGCCCCCCAACCAGCCATTTTCCGGGCCAACATCTTCCCAGATTTCGTCAAGACGTCCGGTCATTCCTTGCGCTGCCAATTCGAGTTGCCCCAACAGCCATCCTTCAGCCTTTACGGCCCCCAGAGGAAGCTGTATATAGGGATTCTCAGCGAGTGGACTTAGATTGGATATGTAGTTGCTGTTCCGGTCTCCGCAACTTACCAGGAAAACCACCAGTACAAGCAGTTTTCGACTCATAACGTGCCTCAGCCTATGTGATAGCATTATCCGCCCTCCGACTGTTTTTTTTCATTGTATCAAGCCACCAAATTACCACGCTTACCTGGACTTCTTTGCGCCTGCCCCATAGTCGTAGATATCGATCAGCACCCTGGCCATGATGGAATCCCAGATGTAGTTGGAGGGGCATTCCAGGACAGTATAATCAGGGCTGAACGATTCCCAGAAGCAATGATTATTTACCAATTGAATTTTCACCGCTTCCATCATTTTTCCCGCGAGTTCCATTGCGAGTTGGTCATACCCATAATTCTGCAACCCCACCAGCACCATGTAATCCCACAGCAGCCAGATTGGTCCATTCCACCGGCAGCACCCATCGACAAACGACGTGTAGACCGGATCATCAGCGGCCAGTGTGGGTACACCGTACTGTCGCCAGAAAGTGCTGGTGTTGGTCAGATGCTTGACAAGCTCAGCAGCCTGTTCTGTGCTGGCGACATGGGCCCACATGGGCAGGAAACCGATAATTTCTTTGCGTTTGAGGCTTTCGCCCTCAAACTTGAATGAGTCGTCGTACATGGAAACATGATAGTAGAAGCTGTCCTCATCATCCCACATATGGTCATTGATCAATTTTGCAGTCCGTGCGAATTTGTCTCCCCATTCCTGTGCGCCGGCCTCATCGTTCAGTTCTTTGGCCATCAATTGCAGGTAATACATCTCATTCGCCACTTGGGTGGTAAGGTCCAGGGCATCGAGCTCATGGGAGATATCCCGCCCCTCGTCTTTACCGTCGGAGAATAGTTGAAATACGGCGTTCCATCCATCGCGCACATTTTCGATAATGCCATATGGTCCCCATTCATACATTCCATCCTGGTCCTTGTCACGTTCTTTTTCAAGCAGGCGGATATACCTGGCGCCCGCGTTGTAGGCGTCTTCCAGGAAATCCTTGTCCCTGCTTACCTCGTATATCGACCAGTTCGTCCAGGAAAAGAATGGTGCCGAGGTTGTAGGTTTTCCGTCATGGGGGTAGGTCTGGGGCCCCCACGGCCCATGCCTGTAGGCAATGAAACCGTCATCAAACTGCTGTTCCATATAAACCCGTTGCGACTCCTGGGCTGATTTTTCATCCAGATAAACATATGAGAGCATGGAGATTGACTCGTGCATCACCTGATGGCCGTGTCCCCATCCCCAAGTGGGATTCCTCGAAAAATGGTAATAATTTTGTTTGGCTTCTTTCCAGGGGGGCATCATGCACTGCCGCACAAGGTTGAAGGCGCCCAGATAGACCAACTTATCTCCATGATCGGAAAATTCGATTCGAGGAATGGATTCAAACAGCCTGACATTAGCCGAAACATATCTATCAACATCAACGCTGAGAACCCCTTTTACTTCCTTTGCCAGAGCTCCGAGCGGTTCTGCCGCATCCTGTACTCCACGTACGAACCTTGCCCTGGTAGAAGCGCCGGGCGCCAAGCGTATATTGACTTGCAGGGCGACCATATCCGCCTCCCCTTTTTCGTTCCGGTTCAGTTCCTTGACCCAGTCATGCACCTTACTCATCCGCTTGGCTGCGAAATAGAAATCATGGATACTGCCCCCTGGATATCCACCGTAGCTGTCCGGAGCAGGTTTCGATACCAGCATATTCCTGAAGTCAGTAGGGTACCCGCGCTGGGGATACAGATTGCTGTGCAGGCGCTCTCGGGGCTCATAGTGAGTGAATACATACCCCTTTTTCCTGGGGCTGAATTCAACGATTTTCAGGGAATCCTGTGGCAGGTGGAGAACTCCATAGACCGAACCTTCCAGTTCCACATCACCTTCATTGGTCACCTGCAGATCAACAAGGGCGGCTCCCGAACTATAGACAAAAAATGTCTCCCGAACCTTAAGCCCGGCGAGTGGCTCGTATTCCAGCAGCGCCATATCCGGAAATGAAGCCGTAACCACTGGGGGCTTTGCGAACTGGCTCTTCTTGCTTATGACAACATTATTGATCTTCCAGATAACAGCAAGATCACCGGCATAGTGGCTGGAATAGGTGATGGGTTTATCAGGCGTATGATAGTCCATAAAATAGGCTTTGTCCGCATGATAGCGTGAACGTTCCATGGCAGCCGCGTAGGTTGTAAAGAGAGGATCATTCCCGTTTGCATCGATGATGAGGTACTGGTCGTCAACCTGGTGTTGCGCGAAAGCCAATCCCCCAATCAGAACAATGAATGAAACAAACGCCAGAGTATATTTCCGTCGCATAGGTGCTCCTATTTTTTGTTAACGCTGATTTTCAGGGAGCGGCTGGTGTCGCGTACCCGTGCGAAGAACCCGTATCCGCCAAAATTGTTTTCTATTTTCAGCAGCAGTTGGTTCCAGCCCGCTTTCAGGGGAAGGGTCACCTCATCCTGGTCTGGCCCGGCAATTCTCACATCCAGGAAACGGTATAACTCCTCGCCATTCAGGAATACTTTGGCGCCATCGTCTGTCCCGATCAGCAGCGTGGCTTCCCGGTCATCAGGTGAATAGACGTAGGTTAACGCGTAAACAACAACAAATTCGTACGGCTTGACTTTGTCCCAGAGACTCATAAATCCATTATCGCCGATTTTGTACAGTTTCCATTTAACCGTCTGTCCTTCGGCCCCTTCATAGGTTTCTGCCAAGTTGAACTCTTTTTCAGGCGGATAGACGTTATCCAATCCATACCGTAGGATATCAGATTCCCGTGGATTGGGAAATGGTCCTATCATATACCATTCCGGGACATATTCACGTTTCGGAACCAGTAGAAAACCGTCGAGGCCGGCGGCATAGCCCGAGGCATCGGCTTCTTTTCCGGTTATGGCAATTTTCAACGGCAATGTCCCATCCCTGGTGGCGATGTTTTCAAGCACCACCCGGTTGCCGGGAAGTACCTGCTCGCTGTAGCCGCTGAAACTTCCCACCTTTTTATTGCCATGATAAATATCCACATTGCCGTATTCCTGGCCGGTAGTGTAGTAAAGGTGGACGTCATAGGCCCTCTCAATTGCATTATCGATCACTATTTCGGCTGATTTACCGGCTTTCTCCGGCTCTATTAAGAGCTGTGAATGTCCGCTCCATTCCGGTCCATGGTCCGACATATCAACAACCGACGCCTTAAAGCCGCTTCCCGTTGGCTGAAGACTCTCAGCCTCCACCATTCCGTTCGGTACCACATGCCGCAACGGAATGCGCATGGAACCTTTGAGTATCACCGGAAATTTCAAGTGAGGTTCTTTCTG
>DAOWIJ010000223.1 GCA_030640955.1 Fidelibacterota bacterium | reverse complement strand
ACTTTTATGGAGCAATGGATGGGTCATCTAAGTTCGTAAAAGGTGATGCTGTTGCTGGTATTATCATCACCGGTAAGGCCGCGGTACCCGATGCCACCGGTATGTGGGAGGTGATCAAGGGCAGTTCCGGTTCTACAGCCGTGCTGTGGGCCGTTCTCGGCAGCCTGGCCGTATCGGGATTGATGAGCCTGGGACCGGGCAAGCTTGGCGGCGGGCAATTCGTGGACCTGGTTTTCAGAGGCATGGGCGGCATGATACCGGTGGTGTCCCTGTTAATCCTGGCTTTTGCATTAGGAACAACCGTGCGGGAGCTGGGTACAGGCGCCTATGTTTCCGGTATTATCAGCGGTGTGGCGGGCGGCAAGGTGGCCGTTATCGGGTTGTTCCTCCTTGCTTGCGGAATGGCCTTTGCCACCGGCACTTCCTGGGGTACCTTTGCCCTGATGATACCCATAGCCGTACCGTTGGCTGAAGCGCTGGGGGGGCATCTGCCACTGTACCTGGCGGCTACATTAGGCGGCGGAGTGTTTGGTGATCACTGCTCACCTATATCCGACACAACAATTATATCCTCCATGGCATCCGCGTCTGATCACATCGATCACGTGCGCACCCAAATACCGTACGCCCTGCTGGGGGCCGCGGGCACGGTGCTGATTTATGTGTTTGTCGCTTAATGCGTAGCGCTGCCCGCACTTTATTCTTTGTGGCAGAAACCTTGATATTGTGACAAACAGGTCCGAAATTATAGACCGTCAATATTCACCTTTATATGTGTCTTAACAGCGTCATTTCCGATACAATGATGTTTTCAAGTTGGGGGGTGTAAATGTATAAGGTCAGGGAGGGCTATTTCTCCTGGATTCTGCACAAGATCACCGGTGTGAGCATTGTCCTGTTTCTCTTATTTCACATCTGGGGCATGAGTCGCATGTCCAAAGGACCGGAGGCTTTCGATGCGGTGATAGCCGCATACAAAACACCCTTGTTCCGGGCCGGCGAAGTCCTGCTTTTGGGCGCCATACTGTTCCACGCCATTAACGGCGTGCGTCTGATACTGGGCGAGTTTACGGTGTGGGCCATGGAAAAGAACAAGCTCCTCGCCTGGCTGGCATACGCTCTGGTTGGCGTGCTGTTTCTGGTTGGGGCCTATTTTATGTGGAGGGCGGAAGGATGAACAGCGGAGGATCAAAAGGCTGGTTGCTTCAGCGTATTTCCGGCGCCCTGCTGTTTCTGATGCTGGGCACCCACTTCTATCTCTACCATTATTTTATGGGTCCCGCCGATTGGGGCTTTCAGAGCATCGGCTATGGCGCCACCGACCTTGAGGCTCTCAAAGCCCTGGCCCTGGCCGACCCCTCCCGCAGCACCTATTATGCCCTGGCAGGTCTATTCGCCAATCCGGTGTGGAAAGCCTTTGATATTATCCTGATCACACTGGGAACCTACCACGGCTTCTACGGCATCCACTCCATCATCGATGACTGGATGACACACAATACCCGGCGAAACTTGAGCAACTGGCTGGTCTACATCATCGGATTCGTGCTCTGGGTAATCGGTATTGTGTCTGTAATCAGTTTTAATCCGCAGCTGGTATAGGAGGCCGCCATGATACACAAATTTGACGCGATTGTGGTGGGCGCCGGTGGCGCTGGTTTGCGCTGCGCACTGGAACTCATCCAACAGAACTTTAATGTGGCGGTTCTTTCCAAACTACATCCGGTGCGTTCCCATACGGGGGCATCCCAGGGCGGCATCGGGGCGGCTCTGGGTAATGAAGAACCTGATTCACCTGAGTGGCACTTCTTCGATACAGTCAAAGGATCCGATTACCTGGGTGACCAGGACACGATTGAAGTCATGTGCGAGGAAGCTGTTGAGGCCGTTCTGGAGCTGGAGCACTTTGGATTGCCCTTTAGTCGCACCGCGGAGGGAAAAATTGCCCAGCGGCCGTTTGGTGGGCATACCAGGAATTTTGGCGAGGCCTCGGTCAAGCGTGCCGCCTATGCCGCTGATCGCACTGGTCATATGATCCTGCATACCCTGTTCGAACAGTGTGTAAAAAACGACGTGCGCTTCTTCAACGAATTCTACGTACTCGACCTGATCATGGACGGCAGTACCTGCCGCGGCGTTATCGCCTATGAGCTGGCTACCGGTGATCTGCACATCTTCCAGGCCAGAGCTACGTTTCTGGGCACCGGCGGATATGGCCGGGCCTTCTCCATCACTTCCAACGCCCACGCCTACACCGGTGATGGCATGTCTATCTGTCTCCGCCAGGGCCTGCCGCTGGAGGATATGGAGTTTGTCCAGTTCCATCCCACCGGGCTGAGGAAACTAGGTATTCTGGTATCGGAAGCGGCCCGGGGTGAGGGCGGCATACTGCGCAACAGCACGGACATGGCCAATGTGGGTACCGGCAAAGACGGCTTCATGGCCGAAATAGCGCCAACGGTTAAGGACCTGGCGCCCCGTGATATGGTCTCCCGTGCGATTTACAACGAAATCAAGGCCGGCAGGGGCATAGAGGGTACTGGTGATACGGGAGCGGATTACGTGGTCCTGGACCTGGTGCACCTGGGCGCGGACGTGATCAACGAGAAGCTGCCCGACATTTCCCATTTTGCGCGCAAGTATCTGGCCGTGGAACCGATCACAGAACCGATCCCGGTTCAGCCAACGGCCCATTACGCCATGGGCGGCATACCAACCGATGTAGATGGCCTGGTGTTTGCAAATGCCCGGAACGATGTGGTTAACGGTCTATATGCTGCCGGAGAAGTGGCCTGCGTATCCGTACATGGGGCCAACCGCCTGGGAACCAACTCACTGGTGGATATTGTTGTCTTCGGCCGGCGGGCCGGTAAAGCCATGATCAATTACCTTGCGGACGCTGAATTCGGCCGCGTGTCGGATACTGCCAACGAGTTTATTCAGGGCGAGATCGATAGATTGAAAAACGGCGGTGGGAAGGAAAAGGTTGTTGACCTGCGGGTGGCGATGCAGAAAACCATGATGGCCGGAGTCGGTGTCTATCGCACTAAGGAGGGCATCACAGAATCGCGTGACGCGGTGAAGGAGCTGCTCCGGCGCTATAAGCACGTGGGTGTGACCGATAAGCACGCCTTCTTTAACACCGAGCTGGTGGAAGCCATTGAGCTGGGCTTCCTGCTGGACTGCGCCTGGACCATTGCCGAGAGCGCCCTCCTGCGCACCGAGAGCCGCGGCGCCCACTCACGGGTGGACTACCCCGACCGGGACGACGCCAAGTGGCTCAAGCATACCATGATCAGCAAAACCGGTGATGATGAGGTAGCGTTCGATTTCAAACCGGTTACTATCACCAAATTCAAACCGAAACCGAGGGTGTATTGAGATGCAGGTAACCGTTGAGATATATCGCTACGACCCCGATACGGACCAGTCACGCTACGATACCTTCGTAAAGGAAGCGGACCCTACGGATCGCGTGCTGGACGTGATGATGGACATCAAGGATAACGACGACGGCACGCTGACTTTCCGTAAATCGTGCGCCCACGGGGTCTGTGGTTCGGACGCCATGCTGATCAACGGCGAGAACCGCCTGGCCTGTCAGGCGCTCATCCAGGACCTGAAATCGTCGAAGATCAAGATTGAGCCAATCGCAGGCCTGAAGGTGCTGCGCGATCTTGTTGTTGACATGGATCCCTTCTTTGCCAGCCTGGAGAAGGT
>DAOWIJ010000142.1 GCA_030640955.1 Fidelibacterota bacterium | reverse complement strand
CGTATTTACCCTTAGACAGCGAAACTGCCCATTGCGTTGCCTGGCCTATGTTTATATCAAAGCTGGCCGCAGTCACTCGTTTCACGCGTAATGTGCTCGAGGCCGGCCTGGAGGGTGAAGGATTAACGCCGGTAGAATTCCCGTTCTGGCGGGGTCAATCCATGCCCAGCAGCTCCACTTCAAAGATTAGGGTGGTGTTAGGGGGTATTTTGTCGCCGGATCCTCTCCGGCCGTAGGCTAAATGGGATGGGACAAATAGTTCCCACTTATCACCAACCTGCATCAGCTGCAGGGCTTCGGTCCAGCCTCTGATAACACGGTTGAGATTGAAAGTGGCGGGCTGTCCCCGCTCCACCGACGAATCGAAAACGGTGCCATCGAGTAACTTGCCGGTATAATGCACACTTACTTCCTGGTCGCTCGCGGGTGAAGCTCCTTCGCCCTCTTTGATAACCCTGTATTGCAGGCCGCTCTCCAGGACTACAATATCATCCTTTTTGGCATTCTCTTCCAGGAAGGTTTCGCCGGCGAACTGGTTCACCTCAGCCTGGCGCATGGCATCCGCCTGCTGCCTTTGGGAGGCCTCGGCCTGGGTCTGCTGTAAGACGGCCCTCAGAACACTGTCAGACAACATGATCTCACCATTATTATAGGCGTCATGCAGCCCTTTGAACAGGACCGGCAGGTTGGCTTCCACCCCCTGGGCCGACATACTGCGTCCGATGCTGTTGCCTATGGCATAACTGGCTGTATCCAGCTTGGTATCGAGGGTCGCATCCTCAAAATCGCCACCACCTGAGCAGGCCATTATGCCTCCCAGAATTGCTAAAATAAATAACTGTTTCATTGGATTCCTTCTGTACTCTGAATATTGATCTGTAAAATAAGCCACGCAATTTATCCACATTTGGATGGACACTTAACCTTTTTCTGCTCCTTCCAGGCCCGATTGGCCCATTGTGTTACGGTAGCCGTTATCATTAATATTGCTCATGCAATTGACGCAACCGGCCATTCTTTTTCTCGAGGATGGCCTTTTTTTTAACGGCTTTTCCTTCGGCGCAACAGGAGAGACCACCGGTGAAGTGTGCTTTAACACCGGCATGACCGGCTATCAGGAGGTGCTCACCGACCCTTCCTACTGCCGCCAGATCGTTACCATGACCAGCCCGCACATCGGCAATTACGGGATCAACCCCCAGGATGTGGAATCGGATCGCATTCAGGTTGCTGGTTTTGCAATCAAGGTTGAGACGGATAGGCCCTCCCATTGGCGTTCCACTCAAAGTGTGGGCGATTATCTGAGGGAACATAAGATCGTTGGTATTAAACAGATCGACACCCGGGCCCTTACGCGGCATATCAGGGACGCGGGCGCCATGCGCGGCATTATCTCCACCACCGATTTCGATACCGCCAGTCTGGCTGAAAAGCTGGCGGCGTTTCCTGAAATGACCGGCCGCGACCTGGCTGCCGAGGTCAGCTGCCGCAAATCCTACGGCTGGACGGAGCAGGCAGAAGACGATCCAGCTCCCCGTCATAAGGTTATTGCCGTGGACTTTGGCATCAAGCGTAACATCTTGCGGCTGCTGACCACCCACGGCTGTGATGTCACCGTGGTACCTGCCGACACCGGCGCTGATGAAATCCTGGCATCCGGTCCTGACGGAGTATTTCTATCGAACGGACCGGGTGATCCAGCAGCTGTGACCTACGCTATTGATACAGTCGGGCAGCTCCTGGGCAAGGTGCCCCTGTTCGGGATCTGCTTAGGGCACCAGATACTTGCCCTGGCGCTGGGGGCCAAGACCTACAAACTGAAATTCGGTCACCGCGGCCTTAACCATCCGGTGAAAAACCTCGCCACCGGGATTATCGAGATCACCAGCCAGAACCACGGCTTTACGGTGGATACGGACACACTGCCTGGCAGCGTGGAGCCCACCCATATCAACCTGAACGATGATACCCTCGAAGGTCTGCGATGCAGCCGGATTCCGGCCTTCTCGGTTCAGTATCACCCTGAGGCAAGCCCGGGTACGCACGACGCCCGCTATCTGTTTAAGGACTTCAGCGATCTCATGGAGAACAACAGCTAGATGCCCCGGCGCACCGACATCGAATCGATCCTCATTATCGGGGCCGGACCCATCGTTATCGGGCAGGCGGGCGAGTTCGATTATTCGGGGACCCAGGCGGTGCGGGCCCTGCGGGAGGAGGGCTACCGGATCATCCTGGTGAACTCCAATCCCGCTACCATCATGACCGATCCGGACCTGGCTGACCGCACCTATATTGAACCTCTCACTGTTGAATACGTTGCCGCCGTCATTGAAAAAGAACGCCCCGACGCCCTGCTGCCAACGGTGGGCGGCCAGACCGCCCTTAACCTGGCTCTCGACCTGAAGCGGAGTGGCATCCTGGATGAGTACCAGGTGCGGCTCATCGGCGCCAATGAAGACGCCATTAACAAGGCTGAGGACCGCAAGCTGTTCAAGACGGAAATGACGGCGGTGGGCATCGACACACCCCGGGGCGATTACGTCAGGTCCATGGATGAGGCGACCGACCTGATCACTACTATGGGCTTCCCGGTAATAATCCGGCCCTCCTTTACTCTGGGCGGTACTGGCGGCTCCATCGCCTATAACCACGAAGAGTTTGTGGGCCTGGCTGAAGTAGGCCTTCGTGAAAGCCCCATTAACGAGGTACTCATCGAGGAATCACTTCAGGGCTGGAAGGAATTCGAGCTGGAGGTTATCCGCGATACGGCCGACAACGCCATAGTCGTGTGCACCATTGAGAACGTGGACCCCATGGGTGTGCACACCGGTGATTCGGTTACGGTGGCCCCGGCCATGACCCTGCCCGACCGTGAGTACCAGCAGATGCGCAACTGGGCCCTGGTCTGTATCCGCACCATTGGCGTAGATACGGGGGGCTCCAACGTGCAGTTCGCCGTCCATCCTCAAACGGGGCGCATGGTGATTATCGAGATGAATCCCCGGGTAAGCCGGTCCTCGGCCCTGGCGTCCAAGGCCACCGGTTTCCCCATCGCCAAGGTGGCCGCCAAGCTGGCGGTCGGATACCGCCTGGATGAACTGCCCAACGATATGACCGGCAAAACCAGGGCCGCCTTCGAACCGACTATCGATTACGTAGTTACCAAAGTGCCCCGCTTTGACTTTGAAAAGTTTCGGTCTGCCACGGGCCACCTGGGCGTTCAGATGCAGTCCGTGGGCGAGGTGATGGCCATTGGGCGTACTTTCCAGGAATCGCTGCAAAAAGCCTTCCGCTCCCTGGAGGTGGGGCTGGACGGCCTGGAGCCGAAACCGCCGGTGCCCGATAATCCGGCCATCAGCAGGGCCAGGGCTCTGGATATAAGCAAGATTCGTTACCCCACCGCGTTCAGGTTGCTGAAAGTGCGCCAGGCTTTTCTGGAAGGCCGGACTGTTGAGGAGCTCCACGAGCTCACGGCCATCGATCCCTGGTTTTTGCGGCAGATTGAAGAATTGACCCAACTGTCACAGGAGAATTTCAGCCCGGATGAAATGGGACGTTTCAAGCAATCCGGCTTCTCGGATCATCAACTGGCACGCATGGCCGGGAAGAGTGAAACTGAAATCCGGATAGAGCGAAAACAGCATGGATTGCTGCCTGTCTATAAGGTTGTGGACAGCTGCGCCGCTGAATTCGTGGCCCGTACGCCGTTCTGCTATTCAACCTATGACTTCGAGGACGAGATCGAACCGCTGAAGGGCAAAAAAGTGATGATCCTGGGGGGTGGTCCCAACCGTATCGGGCAGGGCATCGAGTTCGATTACTGCTGCGTACAGGCTGTCTTCGGGCTCCAGGAGCTGGGCTACAAGACTATCATGGTCAACTGCAATCCTGAGACCGTCTCCACCGATTTTGATCTGGTGGACCGCCTGTACTTCGAGCCGGTAACCCTGGAGGATGTGCTCAACATCGTTGATAAGGAACAGCCCGACGGCATTCTGGTGCAGTTTGGCGGCCAGACACCCCTTAAAATTGCCCAGGCGCTCCAGGCCGCCGGTGCGCCCGTGATCGGCACTTCGCCGGAGAACATCGACCTGGCCGAAGACCGCCAGAAGTTCGGGGCCATATTGGACCGTTTGGGCATCGCCAGACCCGACTACGGCATCGGCAAGACCCTGCAGGAGGTACAGCAGGCGGCCGAAGCTGTGGGCTATCCTATCCTGGTGCGGCCCAGCTATGTGCTCGGCGGCCGGGCCATGGAGATCGTCTATTCCACCGAACACCTGCTGGACTACCTGAGCCGCTCGGCTGACGTAATCGGTGAACACCCGATCCTCATTGACGAGTTCCTCGAAGATGCCTTCGAATTCGATGTGGATGCGCTCTGCGACGGACAGAATGTTTATATCGGCGGTATTATGCAGCACATCGAAGAAGCCGGCATCCACTCCGGTAATTCGGCTTGCGTGCTGCCACCCTTCAAAGTCACGGACGAAGCCATGGACGAGATCACTGCCATAACCACCAGGCTGGCCAGAGAATTGGGGGTGATAGGCCTGATCAACCTGCAATTCGCCTGCAAAGACGGCACGGTCTATATTCTGGAGGTCAATCCCCGGGCCAGCCGCACGGTGCCGTTTGTCAGCAAGGCCACCAATGTGCCCCTGGCGAAAATCGCCGCCCAACTGTCGGTGGGGCGCTCCCTCAGCGACTATGATTTACCCGAGGACAGCCTCAACGATCACATTGCGGTCAAAGAAGTGGTTATCCCCTTTAATAAATTCCCCAACGAGACTATTTTCCTCGGTCCCGAAATGAAATCCACCGGTGAGGTGATGGGCGTTTCCGGCACTTTCGCCGATGCCTATAAACGGGCCGTACTGGGATCGGGTTACGCGCTCCCGGATGGCGGTACCGTGTTTATCTCGGTGAACGACAGGGATAAGTTGAATATTATCCCCATCGCCCGCGACCTTCATGAATTGGGATTTGCCATTATCGCCACCACCGGTACCGGCCGGGCCTTGAGCCGCAACGGCATCCGGGCCGAGTCCATCCTGAAGGTGGACGAAGGCCGCCCCAATATCATAGACCGGATTGTCGACGGCCAGGTGCAGCTGATTATTAACACGCCCCTGGGCCGGCAATCTCGT
>DAOWIJ010000269.1 GCA_030640955.1 Fidelibacterota bacterium | reverse complement strand
TGTGGTTAATTTTCCCCAATGCTGATCGACACCCACGCCCATACCGGCTGACCTCACCCCCGTCCTGCGGCCGTCCCCTCTCCTGAAGCGAGAGGGGGAAGAGTAATTTCTTCTCGCAATTCCCAGCCCCTTTGTGTCTTTGTGGTTAATTTTCCCCAATGCTGATCGACACCCACGCCCATATTTTCTACAAGGACTACCGGGACAGCCTGGACGACGTTCTGAAGCGGGCCGCCGATGCCGGTGTGGGGGCTATCATTTGTCCCGGGCTGGACCTGGAAACATCTGAGCAATCGCTCAAACTGGCAGATAGGTACGATCAGGTGTGGGCCGCCGTGGGTGTGCATCCCCACGACGCGGAGAGCGCACCCGATAACACCTTGCAGGAGCTGGAACGGCTGGCTGCCCATGACAAGGTGGTAGCCATCGGTGAGACGGGCCTCGATTTCTACCGCAATATCAGTCCGCCGGAAATGCAGGAGCGCCTGTTCCGGGAGCAGCTGGAGCTGGCCGCCTCCCTGGGCTACCCCGCCATTGTCCACAACCGTAGTGCCGATGAAGGTGTGCTGCGCATATTACGCGAGGTGGGGTATGGTAACGGCGTGGTGCACTGTTTTTCGTCGCCGCCGGAAACGGCCCGGCAGGTGCTGGACCTGGGCTTCCATATTTCCTTTACCGGCACGGTTACTTTCGGCAAGAACCACAACGAGGCGGTGCTGCGGGCGGTGGGACTGGAGCGGGTCATGGTGGAGACCGATTGCCCCTACCTGGCCCCTGCGCCCAAACGGGGCCGCACCAACGAACCGGCCTATGTGAGTCACGTGGCGGCCAAAATTGCCGATATTCTGAAGATGGACGTAACCGAGGTGGCCCGGCAAACCACGGAGAACGCGCTGGCCCTGTTCAGCAGGATGCGGCTGCCGAATGGGAGCGAATCCCCTTGACCAGGCCCGTTCATCCGCCGGCCCGCAAACGGTGGGGCCAGAACTTCCTGGTGGACGGCAACTACATTTCCAAAATTATTGCGGCCATTGGTCCCGGCGCGGACGAGCATTTCCTGGAGATCGGGCCCGGCCACGGCGAGCTGACCATACCGCTGGCCCGGCAGGCGGACAGTGTCACGGCCATCGATATCGATCCCTGGCTGGTGGAGGACCTTCGCGAGCAGGCGCCCGGCAATGTCACGATCATCGAAGGCGATGTGCTGGAGGCGGATGTGGAAGCGTTGCTTCCCGAGGGTGTGCGGGTGTACGGCAGCCTGCCTTACTACATCACCTCGCAGATTCTGTTCCGGTTGATCGATCACCGCCACCGCTGGCAGGATGGCCACTTCATGGTTCAGAAGGAAGTGGCCCGGCGCATGGTGGCTCGACCGGGCAGGAAGGATTACGGCCGGTTAACGGTCATGCTGCAGGCCTACTGCGACGTGACCTCGCGCTTTAATCTGCCGCCCACCGTATTCAGGCCCATGCCCAAGGTCGATTCGTCCTTAATCGCGGTGGTTCCGCGGGCTGAAACGGGTCTGGATGATGAGAAGGTGTTCTCCCGGGTGGTGCGCCTGGCCTTCGGGCAGCGACGCAAGAAGCTGAGCAACGCCCTGAAAGTGTTGGAGGCCGGTGACCTGCTGGCGGAAATGGGGCTGGCGGACCTGCGGGCCGATGCCGTCAGTGTAGAAGCCTTTATCGAGCTGGCTAATCGTTACGCTGAAAAGGGCTGATTCCGCCGGTCCTTTTAATAGGTTGTAATCATTGAGCAGGAATAATAACTTTTAAAGCTGTATAAAAACGCAGTAATTAGATAAGGAGTGACTGGAAAGCATATGGTAGAAGTTGTTGTCAGGAAAGATGAACCGCTGGAGCGGGCCCTCAGGCGTTTCAAGAAGAAGTACGAAAAGGCCGGTATCTTAAAGGACGTTAAGCGGACGGCCTATTACCTGAAACCCAGCGAGGAGCGGCGGATCAAGCGTTCCAAGGCCGCGCGCCGCATGCGCCGGACAATGTCGTTCAACAACAGGCCCAGCCGCTAGCAGAACCAGTCAATCCGCAAATTTCCAGTTGCTGAAATCCAGGCTTCCGGTCTGGATTTTTTTTGCCCCCCGATCGATCAGCATTGGGAGAATTAACCACAAAGCATGTCCTGAGCGTAGCCGAAGGGACACAAAGATGAAGAACAGGATATTGAGTAGGAAAAGGATCGACCGCCAGGCCTGCCCTTAGCATAGCCCCCCGATCGATCAGCATTGGGAGAATTAACCACAAAGACACAAAGATGAAGAACAGGAATTGAGTAGGAAAAGGATCGACCGCCAGGCCTGCCCTAAGCACTTCATCCCGACGCTTCGGGATTCAGCACAGGCTCTCAGCCGCAGGGACACTAACCGGGTCGGCCTGAGCTTGTCGAAGGCCAGCTTTAAACACCCGGTGGATGTTGCTTGCTGTAACT
>DAOWIJ010000112.1 GCA_030640955.1 Fidelibacterota bacterium | reverse complement strand
CCGGCTGCATTATTTTGCCAAATTCTGCATGGAACGCTATCTGATGGAAACCGGGCATGCCAAAGCCATGTCGGTAGATTTCCGGTTCAAGAACCGCCACGAGGTAGAGTTTATCCAAGTCGTCGACGACATCCAAAACCAGGACGAGGTGCCGAATGAAATGTCCACCGAGCTGCTGGAAGGTCGGTTGAAAGCGAAATTCAAAACCACTCTGGCACTGTATCAGATGATCATAAATGATTATATCAGAGACGGTCTCATTGAGAAATTCCAGCCCAAGGATGCGGATCCCTCGTATCTGCTTAATGACAAGCATCTATTTGCCAAGAAAGTGGCTAAAATAAATGCCGTGAAAGAATTGATGGCTCTTGAAAAAAAGATCCTCATTTGACTGAAGCCACCGAACCGGCACTAGGTGATCTGACTTTGTGCCTGGTCATCCATGACAGGCATGGGAATCTGGCGAATGTTCTCCAATCAGTGAACCGCCTGGCCTCGGATATGATTGTGGTTGATGCTGGTGGAGGTGGTGGCCAGTCCGTTAAACATCTTACCAGTGAGTACGACGCCAAATACATTTTGTCGCCGGCTGACCCTGACGAAAGTGCACTGTTCAACAAGGCACTGCACGAAGTCAAAACGACCTGGGCCCTCTTCCTGAATCAACAGGAAGTTCTGCACACTAATGACTCCCTTGCCTTTCTTGCTTATCTGGATGATCCGGATGTGCTCGCCTATGATCTGCCCATTATGCATTTATCAGAGCCAAATAACTACCACTTTGAGACGAGACTGATCAGAGCCGACGCCGGTATACAATGGCAACACTGTGTATACCCATCATTAGGTGAGAGCATCGAACAGGTGGCGGAGAAAAAATCACTCGAATCGCCAGTGGGGCTTATACCAATAGCGGTTATTGTGAGCCTGGGTGATCCCGATCCGGAAGAATGGGAACTGCGCGATACCCTGGTTCGAGTCGAGCGGGAATTGGACCAGGATCCGGAATCGGCAAGGTACTGGTATCACCGCGCAGTACTTTCGCGCCTATTGGATGAGGGGGATCGGGCCCACACAGCTGTTGAGGAAGGGCTTAGTGTCGTGGGCAAACATTCGGCATTAGCGAATCGAGAGCCGGAGGGCGTCAACGGTTTGATCGGTATGTTTTGTGAAGTCATGTTACAATCGTCGTTTCTGCCGGAAAAAACTATCGAATCCCTGTATACAATTTTCATGCACATGCCTGGAGATGGCCGGTTCAGTGTGCCTCTCGGCCGGATTTTGCAGGCACAAAATCGACGGACAGACGCCAGCGAAATTCAACGGCTGGCCATCAGTACTTTTTTAAGCGACCGCCGCTATCACCTGTCTTTGGAAGACGGCCTGTTCAAACCCGCCCAACTGATGTGGGAATTCGCCGCCCAGAATTCTGACACCGAGTTGCTAAAAAGAGTGATTGATCTTCAGACCCAGCTCAAGCAACGCAAATTCGATTCACAACAGGTTCTGCAATACGTCTATGCGCATAATGAATCACTTTTTATTAGAATCCAGAAGATACTGCAACTCAAACTGAAGAAATAGGGATAGACATGGCAGCTGTGCGGCTTTCCGTGTGCATGATTGTCCGCGATGAAGAGACTATGCTGGCTGACTGCCTGTCCAGCATCAGGGATGTCGCCGACCAGATTGTTGTCGTGGATACCGGTTCCCTTGACAAAACCGTGGAGATAGCAAAATCCTTTGGCGCTGAGGTTCACAGCTTCCAATGGTGTGACGATTTTGCCGCGGCCCGGAACGAATCGCTGAGCTACGCAAATGGCAAATGGATTTTATGGCTGGATGCTGATGAACGGCTGGAATCGGATTCGCAGGCAGCCTTGCGCAAGATTATTAGAACGGCGCCCAAAGTCCCCACGCTTTACCGTGTCTATATTCGTAATCTCCAGGCGGATCAGCTAAGTATTACGCTCTCCAGTTCCCACAGGCTTATCTCGAATCACGCCGTTTTACGTTTTCAGGGCCGTATTCATGAACAGCTCCATTATGGCCTGGAAAAGTTGGGCGGCGTGGCTTTGGAGTCCAATATTACTTTGTACCATCACGGTTACGCCTTGGCAGAGGCGCAGCTGGCGGTGAAACAGGCGCGCAACCGGGTCCTCCTGGAAACCCTGGTTGCCGAACAGCCCGACTCTGCCTACGCGCACTTTACTCTCGGGCAAAACCTGGCTTTAAGCGGCGATTATTCGCGTGCTCTATCCGCCTATGAAATAGCGCTGGCCCTGAAGGATTATGAGGGGGCCTCCCGGGCCGTGGTGCTGAACGCCGCAGCGGACGCCTGTTGGCAGCTTAGCCGCGTCCCGGAAGCGGAGCAGTATGCCAGGGAATCGATAAGTCTGGCGGCCAACCAGATCGGTGGCTATTTCATCATCTACCGCGTGCTCCGATCAAGGGAAGATGTGTCCGGTCAGATTGAGGTGCTTGAGAACCTGCTGGAAAGGTCGCGGCGATTGGCTGATAAGCCGGGAGACTTGCCTCAGGATATCCGCCTGCCGGATATGCACCTCTGGTATAGCCTGGGTGAACTATATGGCGCAGCCGGCAACTTTGAAAAGGCGGCGGAGCTTCTCGGCCGTTGCGTTAAAACTGATCCGGGGCAAGTACAAGCAGTCGATCTGTGGCTGGCAGCCCTGGCAAACCTGGGGTATTGGCGTGAAATCGCTGACTATACGCCAGATAATAAGGTTGAGACCGATAATGCCAGGCACCTGAGAGGCACAGCGCTATTGAAATTATCGCGGTTTGATGAGGCCCTTAAGCATTATGAGAGCTGGTTGGCAGATGCTCCCAAGTCAATTGAGGTGCGCAAGCGCCTGGCCGGGCTGTATGCGAAAATGGGGGATAGAGTCAAGGCTGAGGATATCTTGCGTGGATAATAATCGGTTAAGCAGATTGACAACAATCTGTGCATTATGTAAAACAATAAAATATAATGATATCCAGACCCGTAATAATAGCATGATACAGTCTACTTGCGATTGCTAATGAAGCGGAGCGTTACATAACCCTAGGCAATGATCAGGGTTCATCTTAATTTAAAAGCGTATTCGTTGCTTACTTTCTGAGAAATGGCCGTTGGGTATCGTCCTCTCGCCTATGTTAAGTGAGGTTCTATTTCCGAAGATGCAACATTCCAAATCAAACAATATGAATAAAGGACTTGGAATACAATGAATGATTTTGAATGGAAGTTTGGTGAAAGGTTCCGCAAAATCCGCAAGATGGCAGGTCTCAGCCAGGAAGAATTCGGCGAAGTGCTTGGTGTCAGCCGGCAGACCATCAATGCTTATGAGAATGACAGGCAGCGTCCCACCATGGATATGATGCAGAAGGTCTGTGAACTGCAGAACGTTAATCCTAACTGGCTCCTTACCGGCGCGGGTGAAACCAAACGAAGCGCACAATATACCTTCCGTAGAGAAGGCGGTCAGGTCTTCGCCGTTGGTGAATCCGGTTTCACTCCAGAGCAGCATGCTTTGATGAATTTTATCGCTGAAGATCCTGAACGGGCAGCAAAGCTGGCACAGCTCCTCATGAGTGGCGGCCTGAAAAACCTGTAGCCCCGCACTACCAACTGACCGGACACTGCTTGCCGTATCATAGACGGCGACTAAAAGCCGCTGTGACACGCCGGCTGAATTCCTGATCAAGCCAACACTTTTACATCCTGAGTATTTCATCAAGGACCACCAACGAAGTCCGGTGACAGAGACCTCAGCCATCCTGGCGCGGGTACCGGTCATTACCTGAATACATGAGCAGTAAACCAGTTAACGCGATATGGCTCCAGATAATGATCTGGGCACAAGTGGCAGGTGGATTCGGGCAGCCGGGCAACGGTGATTCAAAACAGCCGCAACCGTATATCCTGATTGGTGAAAGTGGCAAAGGCGTTGAGCAAACGGCCAGGGATCTGATTGGCAATTTGTTCATGGCCAATTTTGAGATTGCAGGCAAGTATCACCCCGCCGCGGATCCGGACCGCTACGTCATCGTAGTGACCAATTCCAATCTTCTAAGAATAGCGCGCGAGGGTGGACCGTTTGGCGGCCTCCTGGCCACCGTGCGAATCGCCATTAACAGGAAGGATAAGTTCACCTACATAACGTGCCAGGACCCGATTTACTGGGGCAATGCTTTTCTGGGTGATCGCTATGATGATCTTGAGAAATATATTAAGACGTTCCGCCGGGATTTACTGTCGGCCATGCCGAGACTGCGGGGCAAGTTTAATCGGAACTTCGGAGTCCCGTACAACCGGCCTTTACGCGAAGCTGATATAAGAAGCTACCATTACCGTCGGCGCTCGGCAGCCCTCAATGATGCTCTTGTGCTGGCGACTGCCGCCGATCATCAGGAGGCCGTCAAGCTGGTTGAGAAGGCCCTGATCCGGTCACCTGAAATAAGTTCGGTTTACAGGCAAGAGGCGCCCCGGGCCGAACTGACGTTGTTTGGCTTCACTTCCGGCAGCTCAGCTACCGATAGTGCTATTCTCAAATTATTGGAGAATGCCGATATGAATTACACCGCGTCCCTGCCGCTGGAAATACTGGTCGTGGGCAATCGCATAATTACGCTGCCAATAACTTACCGGTTGCCCCTCAGCGCACCGGCTATTGACAAGAGAGCTTTCAGGAAGATAAGAAAAATGGAAGCCAGGCTGATTACTGCGCTGGAAGGTGCTTTTCAATAGCCGCGGTATGCTTGGCTGTCGGCAAATGCCGGCTATCAAATAAGTACGACCGCTAAACGAATTCGTCCAATGGGCGTGGCTGAGGATTACTGGCCATGGCGACACTTTGTTGTGTCCTGGTCTCCTGCATCTGCTGCACTGCTTCTTCGGTCCTTTTCCGGTTCTTTTCCATCCGTGCCTCAGCCTCCATGCGCGAGGCCAGCGCAGCCACCATTCGATCCTGTGTAGAAGGATCAGCCGGAGCCAGCGCCGCGCGTCGAACAGTTTGTGCTTTGTGAATAGTTGCATCGGGATCATTGGGTACTTTGGAGGTTGAGATGCGTACCTCGCCGCCAACAGCATATAGTTTACCATCCGGACCAACCTCATATCGATAGTTGGCGCCCCCGCGCGCATAGATTCCGGCTGCTGCCAGGTGGGCGCGCTCGTGAGCCCGGGTAGCGGTATCTTCGGCCTTTAGCCGCTCCAGCGCCTTTTTATCACTGGTCGATAATTCACCCTGGTCCACCGGTCTGCCAGTATGCTCACGGCGCTTACTGATTTGCTCATCAATGGGTGGATCAGCCCCGTAGATCTCTTTCAATTTTGACTCAAGGTTTGCGCTTTGCACAAATACATCAGCAGCGCGGCCCATGGTTTCAGCCGGTTCCTGTAAACTGGCCGCCCTTTCCGGTAAGGTGTCTGATGGCAGGGCCTTGCCTGACGAGCCAAGTTGACCTAGTGAAGTGATATCCATACTATTTGCCAGGATTTCATGTTGAATAATGTTCGTAATCCGGGTAGATACTACCATGATCGTTATCGGCTGTAACCACAAATACTTTAGCTCGGTCCACCAGATTAATAGCGAACAGCTCCGTAACACGTTCTGGTTTAACGGAGAAACTCTGGTTAAAATCTACATCCCATATGGACGATCCCGGCGAAGTAGAGCATCAACAACTCGAGTTAATTACCATCAGTATCCTGTCAGCAAAGCTTTGAGCGACAACCAAAAACACAATATGTACCTATCCATTACTGAGAAACTGTCAGACGGATTCGTGTTAATGTGGCACTACCTATCGAATTCTCTTGTGATACAGGGAATAGCAGAGTAACCTTAATTTCCAGTTATTATGTCTAAGGTCATTCAGCCCATAATACCAACTATGATCTATACCGGTTCCTGAAATGGGGAAATCCGCTCTGGCTCATCGTAAAACCAAGATTGTTGCCACTATCGGTCCGGCATCCAGCAGCCGCGAGGTCGTTGCACAGCTGTTGGCGGCAGGCGTGGATGTGTTCCGCATCAACACATCCCACACTTCTGGAGATGATGTAAAGAAGTTAGTCGCCCTGATACGGGAAGTATCCGACGCAGCAAACCTGATGACGGGAATTCTGTTGGATCTCGCGGGCCCAAAAATTCGCGTGGCCGGGATACCTGAAGACGGGCTGGAGCTTAGGTCCGGCGAGAAACTTCTGCTGGGCTCGGAAGATAGCTGCCATGTAAAACTGGATAGCCGGCAAGAGTTTGAATCAGTAGCCGATAACGCCAGAGTCATGTTGGATGATGGCAAAATAGCGCTACAGGTGCTGGAGCGGGTTTCATCCCATAGCCTGCGTGTTGAAGTCATCCACGGTGGGCGCCTGCGGCCTCGCAAGGGTGTCAATTTTCCCGGAGTCGCCCTGAGTGTACCGGCCTTGACGGCCAGGGATGAGGAGATGCTCCGGCTGGGCCTGGATCTTGAGATCGATTGGATCGCCCTGTCATTTGTCCGTGCACCTGAAGACCGGGATCCCATAGACCGGATATTCGCCGACCGGGAAAAAAGGCTTCCGGTAATGGCCAAGATTGAGAAACCGGAGGCGGTTGAACGACTGGCCGAAATCATTGAGGTTTTTGAGGGCTTCATGGTTGCCCGGGGCGACCTGGGTGTCGAGATGGACCTGGAAGAGGTGCCCCTGATACAGAAACGCATAATCAGACTGTGCAATGCTGCTGGAAAACCGGTAGTGACAGCTACCCAGCTGCTGGATAGCATGGTGGAGGCGCCCACGCCCACCCGGGCGGAAGTCAATGATGTGGCCAATGCGATAATTGATGGCACCGACGCAGTCATGCTTTCCAATGAAACCGCT
>DAOWIJ010000103.1 GCA_030640955.1 Fidelibacterota bacterium | reverse complement strand
AATTACGATATAGGGAATCTTCTCAAGTTCCGGGTCACGGTCCGATTCCTTCCAGTATTCCTGAATATTGCGCACACCCACCTCGGTAAACAGGTCGTAGCGCCGCTCCATTTCACGCAGTGCGGAGTTCAGCGCGGCGACAGCATTTTTGGGCGTAGTCAAAACGTACTCGCCGATCCCCGGCGCTGTGATCAGATGGTACCCTTCCAGGGTTCGATATGAAGACAGCTCCAGCTTTTTCGGATCGATCAGGATAAATTTCACTTCATCCGGTTTGGCCCGGTAGAGCATGCTGGTTATGATCGTATTGATCGTTACCGACTTGCCCGATCCTGTGGTTCCGGCAATCAGCAGGTGCGGCATCTGGGCGATATCAAAGCAGAACGCCTCGCCGGTGGTGGTTTTGCCCAGCGCCACCGTTAACGGTGATCGCATTTTAACGAACTGATCCGACGATATAATGCTCTGCAGGTAGACCATGGCGGATTTCTCGTTGGGGATTTCCACACCCACGTGCTTGGTCCCTGATATGGGGGCGATTATCCGAATCCGCTCCGCGCTCATGATCCGTGCCAGATCATCCGCCAGAACCGTGAACTTGTTGACCCGCACTCCTTCGCCCGGCTCCACTTCAAACAGGGTGATGACCGGCCCCGGTGATATTTTAACGACCTTGCCCGTAACCTTAAAGGTGGCCAGCGCTTCCTCCAGCCTGGCAGCCTTGACCATCAGGTCTTCGCGGGAATCGGTCACCTCCTCATCAGGCGGATCGGCCAACAGATCGAGCGGAGGGCACTTGTACTGCCGCCAGCGGCTGCGCCGTTCGCTGATGTCTTCCATGTCCCCTGTCGTTACCTCAGCCTGCTGGTCCATAGTAATTGCGCCTACTCCTGACGTACCGGTTGATTCCACTGAAGATTCCGCAGCCGGTTCACTTTTACCGGTGGTTCTCTTCGAGCCGGACGAGCGTGATCGGTCTTTGACCGAGCTGACACCGCCTCTGCGGGCATAGGCGCGGGGCTCTATCATGGTCTTGGCCCTGCGCCGGTTTTCACGCCACTGGTCAAAACTGGTCTCAGCTGCCCGTATCAACCTGGAAAGCGTCTCCCGGACTTCCCAGCGCAGGTAACCGCTGATCACCAGGAAGTAGCCGGCCAGCAGCAATACCAGTGAGCCGGACAATCCCAGAAAATCGTGGAGCACTTTAGCCAGCAGTCCGCCAACCAGACCCGAAGCGGTGAAATCGCCAGCACCCTGATATACCCGTGGCGCCTCCATAAGCCCCACGGTTATCGCCGTGAGCAGGCCCAGCAACAAACCATACCAGGAGAGCCTCAAAAGCGTCAGGTAATTGCGGCGGGTCAGAATCCAGACTCCCCAGATCATGCCCAGCAAGGGGATAATGACAGCTGCATATCCCAAAGTAAACTTGATCAGGTAGTGGGAAGCATAGACGCCTAGAATACCCATGACATTGCGGATGGCCACCTGCTCTGAGATGGTTGGTTCTTCCAGCGGATTGTAAGTCACCAGGCTCAGCATGGTAAACAGCGAGACCGCTATCAACAGCACCGCGAAGACCTCAATCCGCCGGTTCGATATGAATCCTAATTTGGCCATGTTAAAATACTATCCGATTCAGGCTCCGTTGCTCCCTGAAATTTACGGACGGTCCACTCACTTACGTCAGTATGCTTGTTGTTTTAACTAAAGGTGGCTTTACAATGGTCGCGTTCGCCAGTTTGCCCCGCACCTCAATCTGCACGGCGGTACCGGCTTTCGTGTGCGGCCGTTTCACATAACCCATTCCAATTCCCCGTTGCAAAGAGGGCGATTGGGTACCGCTGGTGACCTCCCCCACCACTGATCCATCCAAATATATCTTATAGCCGGGTCGCGGTATGGCCCTCTCTTCCATCTCAAAGGCCACCAGCCGTCGCGTGGGACCGTCAGTCTTCACTTTGGTGATGGCATCAGAGCCGATAAAGGCGCCCTTATCCAGCTTGGTTATCCAGCCCAATCCGGCTTCTATGGGATTGGTCCGAGCCGAGATGTCGTTGCCGTACAGGCAATATTTCATTTCCAGACGCAGCGTATCGCGCGCGCCCAGTCCGGCAGGCTTGAGACCCAATGAAAGACCCGGCTCGTACAGGTCATCCCATAAGCGCTGGATTGTATCCGGATCAGTGTACAGCTCATATCCCAGTTCACCGGTGTAGCCGGTCCTGCTGACCAGTACGGGTCTGTTATACAGCATTTCCTCGCTGGAATGATAAAATGGCAGTTCATCCACGTTGACCTTGAGCGCCTTATTCACCAGCTCCCGGCTGCGGGGGCCCTGCACGGCCACCAAACCGATTTCGTCCGAAATATTTTCCAGCTGCACACCGTTGCCGAGGTGTTCCTGCAACCACTCAAAATCGCCGTCAATGTTGGCCGCGTTAACTACCAGCAGGTAGTGATCACTCCGCCGGTAAACCAGCAGATCATCGACAATGCCGCCATTCTCATAGCACATGGCCGAATACTGGGCCTGGCCAACGGAAAGAGCTGTGGCATCGTTAATGGTCATCATTTGAATATAGTCCAGAGCGCCTGGGCCGCTCACCCGGAACTCGCCCATATGGGATACGTCGAATAACCCGACAGCTGTGCGCACAGCCCGGTGCTCAGCACTAATGCCCTCGTATTGCACCGGCATTTCATAGCCGGCAAAGGGGGCCATCCGGGCTCCCAGATCGATATGCTTCTGATACAGTGCGGTCTTTTTCATTCTGCTATTTCCCACTCAACGCCGCCCTGATTAATTCTTCCACAGGTGCATCTTCCGAAGTGCTTTTCAGCGCCGATTTTACCGCTTTCCAGGCATCATGCGGTTTATAACCCAGGGTTATCAGGCTCTGCACGGCCTGTGAGACTGTCTCCGAATCGCCCCCCGGGCCCCCGGCAGCTGCCAGGTTCGAGGCCCATTCGGCGCCACCGCCAAATACTTCACGCAATTCGGTTATGATGCGGCGGGCCATTTTCGGGCCAACACCCTTGATGGCCTTAAGGGAATCCTCGTTGCCTTCCTGAACACGACGGCGGAAATCGTCGTAGCGAGCGCCGCTCAATATGGACACAGCAGTCTTGGCGCCAATGCCGCTGATTCCAATCAGCTGGCCGAATACGTCACGCTCCTCAGCCGTATCAAATCCAAACAGGTCCTGACCATCCTCGCGCACCTGGTGATGGGTCAACAAACTGACTTCGTGGCCCTGGTCAGGCAATCCCTCATAGGTATTCAGCGTGATCCAGACCCGGTAGCCCACACCGTGGACATCAACTACAATGTGGTTGGGATGCTTCTCCGCAAGTTTACCGCTGAGGTGAACAATCATCCTGTTACGCCCTGGTGCATTATATATTGCTGGTGATGGCAGATCGCCACAGCTAAAGCATCGGCAGCGTCCGCCGGTGCAGGTGGCGCATTCAATCCCAGAATGCGCTGTACCATGTACTGTACCTGTTCCTTGGAGGCATTGCCATTGCCGGTGGTAGCCGCCTTAATTTTTCTGGGTGCATATTCCCCGATGGGCAATTTATGCCGGGCGGCACAGAGCAACGCCGCTCCCCGGGCCTGGCCTAAAATCAGAGCCGACCTGGAATTCACGCCGCGGAAAACCTCTTCGATAGCGAATTCATCGGGTTTAAATGATCCGATCAGCTGGCTGATATCGTCATAAATAACCGCTAACCGTGCGCCCATGGACTCATCCACCGGCGGTTTGATCGTGCCGAAATCGATTAACGCCGGCTGAGAGCCTTCGGTGGAAATAATGCCAAAGCCGGTACAGCGGATGCCCGGATCGATGCCCAGTATACGCATCAGTCGGCGTACTGCGCCAGTACCTCTTCGGGAATATCACAGTTTGCCGACACCTTCTGGATATCATCGTTATCATCCAGGGCATCCAGCAGTTGCAGGAGCCGCCGGGCATCACCCCCGGTGACCTCAACCGAATTGGTGGGTTCCAGACCGATCTCAACAGATTCCACGGGAAAGTCTTTGTCCAGTAGTACGGCTTGCAGCTCAAAGGCTTTTTCAGCTGGAACGGAGACGATATACTGGCCGTCGCCATCAACCATGTCATCAGCGCCGTACTCCACCGCTGCATCGAAGAGATCTTCTTCATCGACGCCATCGGCGGCCACAACCAGTGAGCCGCGATTCTCAAACTGCCAGGCGACACTGCCCGCCTCGCCCAGATTCCCGCCGTACTTGGTCATCACATGCCTGATGTCAGCCACGGTGCGCTTCTTGTTGTCAGTCAGCACATCCATCAATATGGCCGCGCCACCGGGACCATAACCTTCGTAGGTCAGCGACTCGTAGCTCACGCCCTCCAATTCGCCCGTGCCTTTCTTGATGGCACGCTCGATATTGGCCGTTGGCATGTTGGCGCCTTTGGCCTGGGCAATTGCCATCCTCAGCCGCGGATTGGCGTCGGGATCACCCCCGCCCATGCGGGCCGCCACGGTAATTTCCTTGATCACCCGCGTAAAGACGGCCCCCCGTTTAGCGTCTGTAGCCGCCTTTTTGCGTTTGATCGTCGCCCACTTGCTGTGTCCGGACATAGCTCCCTTCTATCTTTCCAGATTAACGGCTCAATTTAACGATAACCTCACACAAATCCTGAACCTTCGTGAGCGTTACCTCACCCCAGTTACTCCGTAACTTCCCCTCTCCTTCAGGAGAGGGGCCTCACGAAGTGAGATGGGTGAGGTCGGCTTTCACATCTCAAGAAAACAACAGAAATAATTATCTATTTAGTTCCGCCTCTATAGCCTGTTCCAAACTCCTACCTTTTTTATGGTCTGGATAATTCTCTAGAAATCCTTTAATATAGCCATTTGCTTTAGTATAATTACCATTTGTATATTCTAATTTTGCATAAGCATATTCAAGAGATTTAAAGTTAGGATCAAGTCTTTTAACATTATCTAAAGCTTGTTCAGCACGTTCAATATCCCCATCATAACCTCTATCCAGATAGGTTATGGTAAGATTGTGAAAATATGTTGCTATTGGATTTTGGTTTATTGCTTCTTGAAACATTGCTACTGCTTTATCATATTCCCCTTGACAATTATAAGCAGTACCAAGGTTGTTATAAACCCCATCAAGGTCTGTTATTTCAAGAGCTTGTTCAAGCAACTCAACTGCTTCATCACATTTTCCTGCCTCTATTAAATTAAGCCCCCTCTCATTAAGTGATGCAACTGGGTAATTGTATGTATATTGTGAACTAGCACACCCACTAGCAAGAAGTCCAATTCCAACTATTGTTACTATAGTTTTATTTGAATTATTCATTCTACAACCTCCCGTTTGGTGCGAGAATGGGCGTTACCTCACTCCAAGGTACTGCCATTGTCATTAACAGATCATAGGCCCTGTTGACCAGTCGCACAAGAAACCTCTCCCCTTCGCTTCGCGAAGCCCCCTCCGTCTAACGGAGAGGGGACGGCCGCAGGACGGGGTTGAGGCATCCCGGGCTTCACGCAGCGCGAGGTCTGTCTTGAGGCTCTACAGTGCCCGCAACAAGGATCCCGGCACCCAGCCCGATTTGCCATCCAACAGCTCGATCTGGTACCAGTCTTCGGCAGCTTCCAGGATTTCCACGGTAATGCCCTTGTGCAGCTCAAATAGCCGGGTCGACCGTTCCGATGGCGCGCTGAAAACGGCCACGGCGTCACCGTAGATTACCCCTGTCCTGCTGTGGCTGGTGGTCACAATAGCGTCGATTGTAACCAGCAGCAATACCAGGGCAAGGGCCGCGAACAGCCCTGATAACCAGCCTAATTTGAGACGCGCCGTGAGTCGGTTGGCGGCAAACGCCAAACCAGCAAGAAACATAGCCAGTGATACCAGCTCCAGCCATTCAGGAATGATGAAACTCTCCCGTATGCCCCGGTAGAGCCTGATCACAAAGGGCACTTCGAGAGGTTCAATGCGGTCTTTTACTTTAAGATTTGCCAGTGACAGACTATAGCGCGCGTCAGAGTCATTCGGATCCAGCTTGAGCGCCTTTTCAAAAGCCCAGACCGCTCCAGCCACATCATCCATT
>DAOWIJ010000171.1 GCA_030640955.1 Fidelibacterota bacterium | reverse complement strand
CTTGTATGTTCCCGATTAGATCGATTACCATCCATGGGACTGTTGCTATTCATGGGTCAACGTTTAACTCTGGGCGGATTGAAGCCGAATCATACCCGAGGTCTGAGAACCTGTCCAGGAGATTGGCTCCCGCCCCCCTTCTTGATAAGTCTGGGCAGAATCTGAGGGCATTTGACCCTGCATGTACAAGATGAGAAACAAGAAGATCGGGGCGCTTCGCCAGAGTATCCAGGGCGCTAAATAGAGGAAGTCAGGATGAAACTGTATGTAGGCATTGACATCGCAAAACACGATTTCGCCAGTGCCCTGGAACTGGCCGATGGTTCGCTGAAACATTCCACAAAGAAACTGGGCAATAATACCAGGGGGTGGAACACACTAAAGAGTTGGGTATCGAGGGAGAAGTCGGCCTACCAGGCGGACAGGGTTCATCTGGGTATTGAATCTACCGGCGGATACGAAATGCCAATGGTAGAGTGGCTGCGGGAACATAGTGACTTTGAGATTACCATACTCAATCCCATTCAGGTCAAGCGGTTCATTCAGTCGCAATTGATCCGTACCAAGAATGATCCGGTAGACGCTCGCATGATTGCCCATTACATGGCCGTGCATCAACCTGACCCCACACCTGCTCCTCCTGAAGGGATTAAAGAACTGAAGGAGCTGACCAGGCACCTGGATCACCTGGTACGAAAGCGGGCCGATGAAAAGACCTACCTTGAGACGGTGAGAGATCCTGGAATCAAATCCCTGGTCAAGCAGATGATCACGTCCTACGATCAACAGATTAGGACCGTGAAACAGAAAATCAACGATCACCTGGATCAGCATCCTGATCTGAAGAAAAATAAGGATCTGCTAATGTCCATTCCAGGAATCGGCGCCATTACAGCGGGCATCTTGCTAAGCGAGATCAATGAGAGTCTTGATGCAAAGCAACAGGTAGCTCATGCCGGTTTGGCTCCACGAGAGAGACAGTCGGGCATGTTCAGGGGCAAGAGCCAACTCTGTAAGACGGGAAACAGACGACTGAGAACGGCCTTGTTCTTACCTACCCTCGCAGCCATCAGGTTCAATCCTGTTATCAGACGATTTTACCTGAAGCTGATTTCAAAGGGAAAACCCAAGATGGTCGCTGTTGCGGCGTGCATGCGAAAACTGCTTCATATCGCTATCGGCGTATTGAAAAATCAAATCAACTTTGACCCCGATCATGAACAATTATCCCTTGTTTCTTAACGCAGAATCTCCTGGACTCTTTGTACTGATATTTAAGAGTCAAAAAAGAGGGTCCTCTGATGGAAAAGCTAGTTCAGAGATTAGTACAAAATGAACTGAGATTCAGGAAGAAGGTAGCGGTTCTGGGATATGCCCGTGACGTCGGAAGTAATGCAAAGGCTTGGAGAGATTTTGAAATACCAAAGTCTACTTTTTATCTTTGGAAGAAGACCTTTGAGAAAGAAGGGATCTCCGGGCTAAAACGGAAGAAGCCAATCGCCCATAGCCATCCAAAACAGATCCATTCGGAGGTGATTGAAAAGGTTCTACAGATCAGACGATTATACCAACTTGGACCAGAGCGCATCATGTGGTACCTGGAGCGTTATCACGGGATTAGCATCTCTGATTCGAGCGTATACCGTATCCTGGCTCGCAACGGTGCTAATCGCCTGGCCAAAACAACACCTCTGCGAGCTCTGCACACAAAACGCTATGCTAAAACGGTTCCAGGACATCATATTCAGGTCGATGTGAAGTTCCTTACGCTGAAGGATGATGAAGGGCATTGTCCGCCTCTCTCTTTGCCCGTCTAATCTCCTGGTCATTGAATAGCTTCTTGCACTGTTTAATCCCGTTGAGTGAGTCGTATACCTCACCTTTAGGCAATCTAAATGTCGAAGGAACTATCTCACCCATACCAAATAGATAGGGTGATTTATCGACTCGTCCGGTGATGCTGCTTTGCGACAAGTGAATACCGCTCGCGCTATAATTGTTTTCCCCCGGCTTTGATTCTTGTATGCTGGTGACTAATACGAAATCATAGGGTGGGCTTATGATTTGTTCTGGATCATGGGGTGTGCTTTCCATGTCTCAATCTCCATCTATAACCATAATATACTAAATCCTTCCCCATGCGGGGGAGCAAGGATGCTTTTTATTACAAGTTTACTCCTGTCGCGTTTGCGCATGGTGGAGGGCATTAATTCTCTAGCAGGTACCTAATTAAAACTGCCAAGCCTCAGGCTGCGGCGATAATGCACCCCCAAACGACATTACCTCAGTGACGGTCCTTGATGCGGGTGAGGTAGGTCATTTGGGATTTACTTTTAAATAATCAATAATAAATTCATCAATTAATTCTGAAATATCTCCACGCAGAGTTGAATATTTCCCCTGTCCTAGGCTAACCAGCTCCTGTGTCTCCCATCTTTTTGCAGGGCCACGATTATTGGGTTCTCGATCAAATGTCGCCACTTCAAATAAACTTAGATTAATATGAAATGCTCCCATTGAAAAATCCCCTAAATCAGAATCTTCGAAATCACCATAAACTGCCATAACTTTAACATGGAGTATAGGGGCGCCAAAATCGAACCACTCCCATTTTTCTTCTTCGCTTAAAGTTGGCGAAGAATAGATTTTTAGACCAGCTAGTCTTAGTTTTAACTCTAGTTCTTTTTCTATTGCGGTCGATGTAACACAGTTCTTTTCTGTTCTCTTGTCAAACGGAATAACCTCTATCATTATAGCCTCCAAGCCCAATAAAGTGCTATCAGCTACAGAACCTTTATCTTGAGAAAAAGTGATGCCAGAAAATAGAATCACAGTTGCGGCCACTAAAACTATAGTATTACTCCTCATTTTATTTCCCCTATTTGCGGTACAGTAATATGGCTTGTTGTTAAGAAATTTCTCAAGTATTACAATCGCTCTTTTCATGGTTTGATTCCCTTAGCTAAATGATTGGTAAATGCCGAATGTTTCTCGGATAATGGCCCGTTTAGCTGAGGTTTTGCCACCTTGCTTGCCAACTAGGTTTCATGCCGAAGGCAATATATGCTATGGGCAGGTGAAAATCAAGCCGAACAGACCTGTCACAACACGGACTTATGATTATCCGAATAGGTCCGCCCCTACCTCATTTATGTGCGCGTGTGTGCGTCCAGTCAATACTAGCGTTTCTTACCCCCGTACATGTCCCGTCACCCCCAAATCAGGGCCGATATTAGCCCTTTTAGCCCCCCGGATTGTTGAGAACCGGCCACAGGGTGCCTTGACACGGACCATTAGGCTTGGTACCTTTGTGCTCAGCAGTTAGCAATTTATGCGCTGATGAATTTTCTTGCATGTATGCACTAATGTACATACATTAAGGCGGGTGAAATGTCAGATGAATCTCCCGTTGAAAAATGGGACATAGCTAAAGCTAAATCCAATTTTGATAAACACGGCGTATACTTTGCAGATGCTGAAATTGCTCTTGAGGATATCTTTGGCCTCAATCGTCCAGAGAGTCATCCCGATGAAACACGATATGCGTTTATAGGCATGGATCCTCTCTTAAGAATATTAGTGGTTGTTTATACGTATCGCGACGATAACATCAGAATTATCTCAGCCCGGAAAGCAACACCTAGTGAACGCAAACAGTATGAAGAGGTAAAACGATGAGAGAAGAATACGACTTCAGCAAAGGCACAAGAGGTGCCATTGTACCGACTCCCGCAGGTAAAACACGCATCACTATACGGCTGGACAGTGACATCGTCGAATGGTTTAGAAATCAGGTCGAAAGCAGGGGTGGCGGGAATTATCAAACAATGATCAACGATGCCCTTGGAGATTACATAACGAGTGATAGAGAAACCCTGGAGCAGACCATTAGACGAGTTCTAGAAGAAATAAGTGCGAAAGCACTTCATTTAAGTGCAATGCCAATCCACAAGTATGAAACTGCAGCAAACAAAGGTCTAAGTGATCTACTGTTGGGCAATCTTAACACTTTTGCCCGCACCTCCGAGCGACCAGAAAATAATTACCACTAACAACTATAGCCTTCAAGGGGAGATGCAAATGGCTGAGATTAGAAACATAGAGTTTGAGTTCAAAGAAATTGCCGAACTCTTGGTTCGTCATGCCGACGTACACGATGGTTTATGGGGTATTGAGATTAAGTTTGGCATCCAAGGTACCAATATTGGCACCGGTCCAGGTGACCTGCTGCCTGCTGCAATTGTTCCAGTAATAAAACTCGGTTTACAAAGATTTGAAAAACCCAGCAACTTAACTGTCGATGCCTCAAAGATTAATCCTGAATAAGAGGTTGTTTGAGATTGAATTTCTGTCATATTGGTCCAGATCAGAGCAATGTAGACCAATTTGGACTGAGAACTAAGAAACACTTTTGCTTTGTTGAATACCTACTGCTATTATCTTACATTGACCCTAATCGCTTCTCACTCCATCCATCCACTTCCGTATATCTCCCAGGTCTGATTTTCCCACGGGCATTACGCGTGGTTTCTATAAATTGAATCAAATTGTGCACGCCCATATTGCGTAGCCCCCCTACCCCCCCCCATGCCCCAACTCTGTATTCCGTGTATCTTCATTTTTATACTGTACCATACTATACCGCATACCCTACTTATGGTTTCAAAAAATAGGGCTAGATTGTGTGCGCCATATATGTATTTACCCCCTACCCGGTTCCTGGGGAGTCGGTTTCGGGGAATCTCGTTGAAAAATTGCCCCGTATCCGGTTCCGTATCCGGTAAACGGTGCGGATGTTTGCGGTTCATTGCGGTAGTTTGGGGTAGTGGCCGGGCCAGGGAATCCCGTCGCATAGTGGTGTTTCTCGACGGGAAAAGGCTTGTACCCTGGGCGGGATTCGAACCCACACAGCTTGTGCAGCCGGGGGATTTTAAGTCCCCTGGAACATCTTCACCATCTCCAAATAAATACAGTGGCTTAGGAAGTCGTGGCGAATCTGATACGCAAATAATAGACAGATTTCAAGGGAAACGACGTCATAATGATTGATTTGAACACTCTGCGTCTACTACGCGTATTTAAAAATTTCGACGAGAAGTCCCTGATCAAAATGGGTGAGTGGGAGTGCTTTAATCATACCAGCAGTTCCCAATCTAGCGTAATCTGAATAATCTGCTGCTGTTAGGCTCTCTCTAAGTATCTAGTTCAAATACTCTGGGGCTTGACTTATACCAATTTGGTAGTTACATTTATGTAGATTACTTCCATTACTATAATGGGGAGATAGGAACCGTGAGAGTAACATACAGCGTTCTTATATTTGTGTTCAGCTTATCATCACCAATCTCTGCACAGTTTTTTAGGAAATTAGGACCGGAGCCAGACAGTCCTGATCACCACTTCACAGTTACTATCAGATCAATTCCGTCAGGTGCTCAGGTGTACAACCTAGATGATGATCATGAAAATTTGAAGGACTATCTTGGCACGACGCCCTTTACAAACCGTATTGGAATCGCTATTCAGAAATACACTAATGGTGATATTGCCTGGTCAGGCTCAAAATGGACCTGGGGTGCTTCTACCATACGATGGTCATCGGGTGACCTATACTTGAACGTTGCACTTGTTAAAGATGGATACCAGGTAGTTCCACTCGCTGATAAACTAGTTGCTGACCTTGGATATGATAGAGATTATCCCCCAAAAAATTTCAGAGTCACTGTACCACTAACTCAAACAACATATGGCCGTTCTGCAACTTATCAGATTGATTTGGCTAAAGCCGAGAAAGCATATAAGACTGCTGTTGAAGAATATAACTCGGCGAGGAGCCAATATAAATTTTGGAGAAAGGCAGCTTTGCTCGACGGAACAATAGACTTTTTAGAGCAGCTGAATTTAGGCGGCTATGAAAGTGCTATGAATGAGGCACAATTGAACCTGGCCAAAGCAGAGGCAGCTCTACAAGCACTTCGTTATCGATAAACAACTCAATAGTCTCAGATTACTCTACCTTGGGCAGCTGCTCGGACAAAATCGGCTAGTATTACGGCTCACAATTCCAACCCACGATAACTGTGTATTAAAAGGCCACTGCTCTACTGACGACAAACTGAAAAAAAGTAAGAAAAACGGGTAAAAACGGCATTATGACCCCCTGTTTTTGTCGCCTAAATATTTAGCGAAATATCTCAAGTGCTGATAGCTGAATCGGGGAAGGGGATCGGGTAGCTGGTAAGACACCGAGAACAATCCGAGTAAGGTTATTTAATGTTTTTCCGAATTAAATCTTCAATGGAACTTAATAGTTCGGGGGTTTTATTGGTGAGAAGCTCGTTTATCAGTTTCTCCCCCCACTCTTGTATATCAGTGCTTATCTCCCCGGAATTTAAATCAATAGGTGTCAGTATCCCTGCCATAACAACCGCACTGCTGATACTGTCAAGAACTCTAAAATAATCCTCAAGGTTTGACCTGCCCCCATTCTTTGGACAACTTCTAAAGTTACTATTTAAGGTTTCAGTTAACACACAGCAGATTATGGAATACCCCACTCATTTCTGTCTAGCAAAATTCAAGAGTGTTTATCCAGATAATCAAAGACACATGGATTTTCGTTGAGATTATTTCCAGGTTGAGATATATAGCAAAAACCCCACGAATCGACTCTCCGTGGGGTTTGCTAGCTAACCGAAATCAGCCATTTTCGTTGGCAGTTTGTTCACGTATTGTTCACGTACATTCCTAAGTTATTGATTTTGCTTATCTCTCGTCGGGCTCATAACCCGAAGGTCGTAGGTTCGAATCCTACCCCCGCTACTAAAACCTCAGCATCTGCTGAGGTTTTTCCATTTTCAAAAGAGTGGGTAAGAATCAAAAAGGGAGGTGGTGTGGGGGAACCCACAGGCGAAAATAGAAATTGGTGGGAGGAGGTTTACTACCCTATTTATGGCAATATGTAAAATCAGGAGGTCAAGAGATCAGCTAAAAAAGGCTACCTGGTGGGAATCCCAGGTGGCTATCAGCTCTGACGCAAATGATCCAGGCCAGTTCTCTACATCCTTCGTGCTCGGATCTGGGCTATTATCTGGCAGACTCCAACGCACCATACCGTACAGAGCACCAAAGCAGGCCAGCAGAAGAACGCAGGTCAAAGGGTATAAAACTCACTATATAACTACAGTTATGTCCTGAGTTTCAGCTGAAAACCGTCGGTATTGTGGTGAGTAGAGGTAGTTTTCTTGTGAGTTTTTGCATGGTTTTACCGTCGGTGAGCCATAGCGGATTAAAAGTGCATTGAGCTACGAGTAGAAATAGAGATAGTTGCGCAGACCAGCCCCGCCGGCCTACTCTCACTACGCTGGTGCCCCGCACCGCAGCAGGTCTGTGACCAAGTCTTGCGCCCTCTGCTTTACCTCGTGTTCGCCTTCGACGATGCGGTTCCGCATCAGGATCTTCCCATCGCAGATAGTAGTATCGATACACCCGCTGTGGGCCGCGTAGACCAGGTTATGAATCAGGTCATGATGCGGGATCAGCTGGACATGGTCAAGATCGACCAGGATGAGATCGGCGAGGTTGCCGGCCCGGAGCTCACCGGCAGGGAGGCCAAATGCTGTGAACGTGCCGGTGGTGGCCAGTTGAAAGACTTCGGCGGCCGGCAGGGTAGCGGGATTGCCGTCGGAGATCTTCTGCAACAGGGCAGCGAATTTCATCGTCTCCAGCATATCCAGATTGTTGTTTGAAGCGCAGCCGTCGGTCCCCAACCCGATCTCGATACCGGCCCCTTTCAGTTTGCCATAGGGGAAGATACCGGCGCTCAGTTTCATATTAGAGACCGGGTTATAGACTACTTTCACCTGGTGTTCCCGGAGAATCTGGATCTCCTTTTCATCTACCCAGATAACGTGCGCCGCAACCACATCGGGGCCCAGGAAGCCAATATCGTTCAGATATTCCACCGGCCGTCGGTTGTGTTCATGGATACACTCCTCCACTTCTTTCTGGGTCTCGGACAAGTGGATATGGATCAGTAGTCCGTGTTCATCTGCGAACGCTCTGGCCCATTGGAGGCTCTTGAGTGAGACGGTATAGATCGCGTGCGGGCCTAGGGTGAAGATAATCCGGTCGCTGTAGCGCCCGGTTTCCTTCAGCAGTTTCCGGTTCAGCGCTATCTGGTCTTGCGCTCGCTGCTCATCGAAAAGATCGATAAATACAGCGGAAATCGCGGCCCGGATGCCGGCATCCTGTACCGCCCGGGCCGCGCCGTGATAGTGCCAGTACATATCGTTGAAGAACGTGGTCCCGGCCTTGATCATTTCCAGGCAGGCCAGGCGGGTGCCCCAGTAGACATCCTCTTCGGTCAACTTCGACTCCACCGGCCATATTTTCTGATTCAACCATTCGTCCAGCGGTAGGTCATCCGCATAGCCGCGCAGCAGCACCATGGCCGCATGAGTGTGGCCGTTGGCAAATGAAGGCAGGGCCGCCATGCCTTTGCCGTCCAACACCTCATCCGCATCGTACACGAGACCTTCACCAATTTCCCGGATATGGTTGCCTTCGATAAAAATATCTTTTACAATATCATTGATCAGAACGTCACGGATCAATATGCTCATGGATCGTTCTCCTGCAAATTCCGCCAGCCGTCGGATTTACCCGCTAAAATGTACGTATCAATTTAGACCGGAAAATAGTGATCCTTTTTATTCATCCCAATCTCATGGCGTTTCTAAAGTTACTCAATCAGAGATTCATACAGGTCTATTGTGTAGTAGATATATTCCTCGAAGGTCTCAATTTTTCTTGAATACTCGTAAGCACTCTGTCCAATTCATTCCACTTTGTCCAGATGTCTGACTATATCCTCAATCTTAGCCCTGAACTGCTTAATATTCTTCGGGTCTACTAGGGTGTGTTAACACTATCTGAGCGCTTCGGCAATAAGTGCGAAATGTATGAAGGCGATAAACATCACATCGAGTTTATCAAAGCGAGATAAAATCCGTCGAAATCCCTTGAGGCGCCGGAATAATCGCTCGATCTCATTGCGTCGGCGGTACATGGCACGATCATAATCCCACGGTGAAATACGATTCTGTTTGGGCGGCACCACAGGCGTAAAACCAAGTTCCAGTGCTAATTGTCGCGTTTCCTTCCCCTCGTAGGCGCGATCCATGAGCAGGCAAACCTGGGAGTCTGGCGGCGCCATCGTCCGTAGAAGACGACATCCTTCCGGGGCATCATGGGCATGGCTTGGTGAAAGACTAAAGGTTATGGCCGTCCGAGCATCTGCGGCAACCATATGAATCTTGGTGGTCCATCCACCACGTGATTTGCCGATGGCCTGCGGACCGTATTTTTTAACGCGCCGGTTCCGTCTGGATGCACCTTGACGATAGTGCTGTCCAAGGAAATTGCCTCGATCTTGATGCGGATGATCTGTTCCTCCTGCAGTTTCGTGAAGAGTCGATCCAGCACGCCGGCTTTGGACCAGCGATTCATACGGGTGTAGATGGTATGCCAGTTGCCAAACCGTTTCGGTAGGCCCCGCCACTTGCAGCCATGCTCGGCGACAAACAGAATCGCGTTGAGTACTTGTAGATTGGAGAGACTCACATTGCCCCGTTGCCGCGGCAGGCAAGCCTCTATACGGCGATATTGTGCTTCGGTGATTTCCATGCATGAATTTACACCAAAGCTACATAAAAACATCAATTAGTGTTAACACGCCCTAGTTTATTGGATGATGATCGTTACGTACTCAAGCAAAAGACGCTTCAGAGGAGGCGTGATCAAACTCTTGGAACAGCAAAGTGACTCACCAAGTTTATATCCCTTGATGTCCAAAAGGCTTGAATCGGTACAGTAAATATGCTTCAAAGTGAGTTTGATAAGCTTTAAAATCAGCATGCATCCTGATGGGGACGTATTCCCCAACAATACTAGGTGCAAGACGATCTTTAATATAGATAAAATCAAAGCTGAACTAGGTTACAACCCTACACTGTTGGCAAAGTGGTTACAGGCAACGCTGAACTGGTTTTTCAGGGGATATGAAGGTGATTCTATCGGTTACGAGCGGCGACAAGAGGAACTGCGCATCATTGAGGAACTGAAGACGGAGATGGAACATGTCTAAGCACGGTATAACGAGAGAACAGATAGAAAAGTTGATTAATGATAATAGCGGTCTGCTACGACTCGAACCTGCCTGGGTAGCGCGAAATTTTCTGCCTCCCGGTAGGCGCTTCGGGTTGCCAGATGATCAATATGAATTGGGTGACCGAGGAGGTATCTGTGAGCGTTGGCTGGCCTCAACCACTCCAGCTGATAATGCTGTCAAGGTGGACAATGAAGGTCTCTCGTTCATCAAGACAGATGGCGAGCAGATCACACTGAAAGCTGCTGTCAAGGTCGCCGGTGATCTGGTAATGGGCTCCCAATATCACCAAGAGCATGCTGGTTTAGGGAAGCTGGCCAAGATTTTCGATTATGCCGAGCGGCTACCCTATCATCTCCACCAGATGAAGGAACATGCCAGATTGGTGGGATGCAACAGCAAGGAGGAGGCCTACTATTTCCCGGAAGGGGTGGATATGGGGCCGAGTCCTGAAACCTACTTTGGAGTGCATCCATACATCGCCCGTGATAGTATGCAGGAGGTGTTACTGAAATACCTAAAAGAGTGGAAGGACGACACAATTCTGCAGCACTCCCGGGCCTACAAGCAGATTCCCGGTGACGGGTGGCATGTACCGGCTGGGACCCTCCATGCTCCCGGCTCCGCTCTTACCATCGAATTGCAGGAGGACTCGGATGTGTTCGCCATGTTGCAAGCAAAGGTGGGGGATACCACAATCGACAAATCCCTCCTCTTCAAAGATGTAACTCAGGCAGATCGGGAGAGACAGGGGGAAGCCAGCGTTCTGGAAATGGTGAATTGGGAAGTAAACGGTGATCCCTATTTCTACGAGAACCGGCATACCCCACAAGTACCCATTGAAAATGGGGGTAATGGAAGTGGTGATGAATACTGGATTTTTTATAATACGGATAGATTCAGCGGAAAAAAACTGGTGGTAAAACCGGGCGGCACATACCGCTCCATAGATAAAGGAGCCTACAATCTACTCGTATGGCATGGGCGAGGTACATTCGGTGGCCTGGCCATCGAGGGGCAGAATCCCGATTTGGATGAAATCATGGTTTGCCATGCTCGTGCCGTTAAAACGATTGAGGTAAACAACAGTAGCGATGTGGATCTGGTCATATTCAAATTTTTTAGTCCTGAGATTAATCCGGATGTTCCCATGCTGACACATTACCCGGCATAATCTGTGAATCAGGCCAAAGGTATTCAACGCAGTTCGAAAGGTAAATGATGTCATTATTAGAAGATCTGCAAGAGGCACTAATCCGGGGGCACTCCGAGGCAGGTGCTCCTTACCCGCCGGAACTGGCCTGCCAGTCCATTCTCACCATCTTGATGAATTTCGGCTTTCTGGTCTTCGGCCTCCCCGATTATGTCGACAAGCAACTAACCCTGAACTACGGTGCCATAATGGCCGGTGGGTCATGCAGCGACGGCGAAAAAGCCGCCTGCAGAAAAATGGGCAATAGATCGGCCCAATGGGCGGGGATATTTTTTGATGGATGATCCGAACTGTATAATACGGGCTGGCTGACGGAGCAATAGCATGGGCACTTGCCTTGGATTAGATGTAGGTACAACCGGCGCAAAGGCTGTCTTGATTAACGGGGACGGTCAGGTTTTGTCCACGGCAACCACGGAATATCCCTTTGCTACGCCACATCCACTGTGGGCTGAACAGGACCCCGAGGTATGGTGGGATGCGACCTGCCAGAGCTTTGGGCAAGTCCTCGCTCAGAGCGGCACAGCAGCTCGGCAGGTGGCTGCCGTTGGCCTGACCGGGCAGATGCATGGCCTTGTGCTACTTGATCAGACCGGCAAAGTTCTGAGACCCTGCATAATGTGGAACGACCAACGTACCGGTGAGCAGTGTGCCGCGATCACCGAGGCCATGGGGCTTGATAACCTGCTCAGAATCACGGGTAATCCGGCCTTAACGGGATTTACAGCGCCCAAGATCCTATGGGTGAGGGACAATGAACCGAAGGTCTATCAACGTATTGCCCATATACTGCTGCCGAAGGATTATATCCGCTACCGTCTGACGGGTGAATTCGCCACAGACGTATCGGACGCTTCCGGTATGTTGTTACTGGATGTCGGGCAGCGCCGTTGGTCTCCAGAAATAATGAGAGAATTGAAAATACCGGCTGAATGGCTGCCCGCTGTGCACGAATCGCCTGAGCTGACCGGCAAGGTAACGGCAAGTGCAGCCGCTGATGCCGGGCTGGCAGCAGGAACACCAGTGGTAGCCGGTGGCGGTGATCAAGCCGCGGGCGCCGTGGGAACCGGCACAGTTGCGCAAGGTATTCTCTCTGTAGTATTGGGGACTTCCGGGGTAGTTTTCGCACATAGTGATCATTACCGTGTTGAGGAGCAGGGACGCCTGCACGCTTTCTGTCATGCCGTACCCGGCAGCTGGCACCTCATGGGAGTGACCCTGGCTGCAGGTGGATCATTTCGCTGGTACCGGGATGTATTGGGATCAGCCGAAATACAGGATGCTGTGTCAAAAGGTGCTGATCCTTATGAGGTACTCATCGAGGGGGCGAAGGCAGCCCCGGAAGGGTCGGAGGGCCTCCTTTTCCTGCCATACTTAAGCGGTGAACGAACTCCTTATCCCGACCCCTACGCCAGGGGTGGCTTTATTGGCCTGAGCAACAGGCACGGAAAGGGTCACCTGACCCGGGCGGTGCTCGAAGGGATAACCTATAGCCTGAAAGACTGCGTGGGGCTGATGGAGGCAGCGGGCGTCCCAATCAATGAGGTACGGGCCTCTGGCGGCGGCGCTAAAAGCCCTTTCTGGCGGCAGCTCATGGCGGATATTTTTAATCTGGAGATAATCACCCTGGATGCCACCGATGGTGCGCCCTTTGGCGCGGCTTTACTGGCAGCCGTGGGCAGCGGGCAATTTGCATCGGTGGAGGAAGCCTGTGCTGCCACCATTCATATAGCCGACCGAATGGAACCAGAGGCTGAATCGGTTGGTATTTATCAGGACTATTATCCTATCTACCAGCAGCTCTATAGCGCACTGAAAGAAATCAATCATACTATTTCGCATACCGTTGAGGCAGCACAAAAAAAAGATTTGAGATAAACGACCTTAAGTTTTGAAAATTCACTATTTGAACACTGAGAAATCTCTCATTATTCCTGGTACAGAAACGGGGAGCGGGTCAGTGGATGTCTAGATGGGCGGACGAGCAGCTCTTATAGAATTGAACCTAAACCATCGGTATCCAGACCGTGTGCCAGTAGATCTTATCCTTTCTTATCATATGAAACGTGAATTCTTTCTCGATTGTTTCTCCCGTTTCAACTGATCTGAACTGGACAGTAGCTGTTAGAACCAGCTTGGTAATATTTGGATCAATGTTTATTTCTAATAGCGTTGGAGAGATTGTCATGTCACCCACGAAGTCTGTTATATCAATGATAATCAAACTGTAACTGTTCTTATCATCAAATTGTATAAAAGTTGCATCCTCATTAGGGGACTTATAAACTTGATCACCCACCTGTAACCATCCACCAATGACACGTGCCTCAGCGTAGGGATCTGATCTGATTTTCACTGGCTGATGATCTGTAGGTACGATCTCTACAAAAAACGTGAATTTGTTCTTATATTCTGCACCCCAATTGCGAATTACGGATGTATAAGCTCGAATTGCCCAGCCCTTGTAGAAAAGTGGCTCTTCTTCTCCGGTAATAAAGGTTTCTCCTCGATAGGGTAGAATGCAATTGGATGCTATTAGAGACACAAAAAACAATAATAAATGTAGATGTAGCTTGGTTTTCATCATCACCACCGTAATTTGTTGCTCATTAGCCAATATAATGGAGTTGTTGTCTGGTAATAGCCCTGATCAACCGCTCCCCATTCGATGATCCAGTGCATGGGATCAAATGGTGAGTGGATGTCAAAATGGACAGTATTTTTAACCCCATCCCGAACGATGTGAATCGGCCCATATCTGAATCCTTCATCATGTGCTCCACGATGGATAAATTGCCACGGAGTGTTCTCATATTTTCTTCGCATTGCTGTCGCCGCCTTACTTGAAGCCTCAGCATGCCTGAAGGGATCGCCTCCTCCCCGGGCTATATCAGCGCCGTTAACCGAATTAACCCCGGGATTGTTGGGATCGGCCAGATATTCCTGGGCTTCGAGCAGTGTTTCCTTATTGTATTGATCCATTACCTGCCAGGACACAGCCGAAAAGGCTGCACTGATAGCAGCACCTTTTGTCGTTTCATAAGCGAACTCGCCTGCGTCCCAATTACTCCGCAGATTGTTCATGGAGTAGGCGCCGTTCCCATAAGCGGCATCTGCCGTATAATCGTAGGCGGCGCTATAGCCGCCTAAGGCGGCGCTTAATTGAACGGTCTCTTTATATCCGAGTTGCTTTACAGCGTTCCCCTTAAAAGGACTGCCGCCCCCCAAATTATAATAGATTACCGCACTCCCGGCAAATTTTAATGATCTCCTGAACGCAACATCGAAACTCGCACCCTCTATACCCATCTGGTAAAACATCGATACGGAAAAAGCAACGCCACCACCTCCAAGATCATCCCAAATGGCAATTGTACCTGTAGGATCAGTATATACCAATGGATTGTTATAAACGTAGGTATACGGCCCCCACTGTTGGCCCGCTGGATCGGTGGAGGTGAAGCGGCCCAGCTCGGGATCGTACATGCGCGCCTTGTAGTTGTACAGGCCCACCTCTTCGTCCCACTCCTGGCCGGTGTATTTGTAGTCGTTGCCTTCGCCGGTGGCGGAGCGGTCCGGTTCGAAGTCTCGGTCCAGGGCATTCATTACCAGCTCCTTCACACCAGCGCGACCCGCTAAATCCCGGGTGTGAGGAGACTGGTCGTCAGTACGACCCCGGACAATCAGTACCGAGATATCTCCAATTATTTCGTCCATAATAGGTCATCTTTCGTTGATTTGAGTTTCAACTGATGACGCCTATGCCATTCCTGGTCGACCGGTTTGCATCCGTCGTATCAATTGTAGGTGCAGCTTCGGGCTTCATCGGCAAAAGCCTTGATGAGCTTAGGTTCTGCATCGAAGAAATGATCAGAAGGTGCCAGAATAAAGCCCCCACCTTCTCCCGCGGCATCAAAACATTCCCGAACGGTCTGGCGGGTTTCCGCTTCCGTACAGTTATTGAAACGATAATACTGGTCGAAACCACCGATCATACATACCTTGTCCCCCACCCGATTTTTTGCTTCCACCAGATCCGTATCGCCACCCATCGAATGGGGCGTGAACGTTTCCATAGCATCGGGATGAATAGCCACAATATTCTCCAGGATCGGCATCATCCCACCACAGGTATGGTACACAACGCGCTGCCCCGCCTGGTGAGCTAAGTCGGTCAATTCGGCATCATAGGGCGCTACAAAGGTATCGAAAATATTCGGGGAAATAACGGATGAAGATGCATCCCCACCACCGTGTTCCAGAATGTCAAACTTGGCGCCGTGGCAGGTTTTCAGGAAAGGGACTTTGCGCCGGAACAGGGTTTTGAGAAAGGTGTGTACCCATTCGGGATCATGAAAGGTCTGCATGATCAGATCCTCGATGCCGAAGAGTACCGCCGCATCCTGCCAGCAGCCTGATTGCCCGTATACGTCGAACCCGGGTATCATACCACGAACCAGTCCCCGGCTTCCATACTGTTCCGCCTGACAGTTGACCTCGTCCGTATCACATAACGGTGCTGGGGCATATTGGGCAATGATATCGATATCCGATTTCTCCTTGATCATCCTTTCCGTAACCCATGTAGTGTGTTCAGCGGCTTGCAATACTTCGGTGAGTGTCTTCTTCGGCGTAACGAATTTAAAGCGTGTCGTCTTGTATTCTGGGTCAGGAATGTCTTCGCATTCGATCCGCCATTCGTCGGAACATATACGCCGATATTCCAGAAACCCTGGTTCCCCCTGGGTTGGATCGTAATAATGCCCCTTGGACTCATCCGGTTTGTGGGGAACCAACCAAAGGATGGGATCCAGACCGAAATGGTCGAAGAATCCGTCAATCGACATCCCGTTCATGTATTTATTTAAAAAGTACGGCTGGATGTGGTGGGTAGTGACCGGCAACCGGTCAGGAATGTTCCCTTCCAGCGCAGCCAGAAACCGTTCTTTTGAGGTCATCATTGGCAATAGCACCCCATTCGATCACCGGAATCCGATGAATGCTGGGGTCGGTGAAAGCACTTATCCGAATTCATGTCCAGTGCGTTATTTTATTCACAAGCAACCGGTTGGAATATCACACGCCGGGGCGCGGGATCATTCCAGCAGCTCTTCTATGGTAACCGGCTGAATGCCCGTCCTGTGAAACTGTAATGTTCCTGCTTTAATGGCTACTCGGGCGGCGAATTCCATCTCTTTGCCTTCGGCAAGGCAACCCGCCAGGATCGCTGTGACCTGGTCACCACAACCTGTTTCGTCGGTCTCTCCGGTAGGAAGTATGTCGGGAACCGGGATATGCTCCGCTAATTTCTCACCAAACAGATACGCCCCCCGGCTGCCGTGGGTGATCAGAACGTGCTGGACGCCTTTAGCCAGTAGATTCGAAGCCGCTATCTTCGCCGATTCAAACCCCTCTACAGCGATGCCGGTCAAAAGTTTTGTTTCATGTTCGTTCGGCTTGATAAGGAAGAGTCCCCTGAGTATCTTCTCAGCGATGGGACCTGATATACCGCCAGGATCGAGAATTACACGGATATTCTCAAGTCGGGCTTTGTCGGCGGCGTAGAGAGCAGTTTCCATTGGGATTTCCAATGCCAATAGCACGATTTTATCACCGCTGGTATTATGAAACAACTGGTCAGCGGCATCAATATCTGCAACTGAGAAATCTTCGTTAACACCTGGCAGAACATAAATTTGATTCTGCCCAACCTTATCCACTGGAATAAGTGCGATACCGGGAAATTTTCCGCCCGCCTCTTCAAATGATAGTTCCCTGACATATGTGGTATCTACAGCAGCCTTCATCAATGCCTGGATTGGCGCCTTCCAGAGACCGTAGGGATCCCGACTGGTCCGGCCAATCATAGCCACTTTCCCGGGTCCGAGGTACACTGCTGCCATCTGCGCCATGTTGCGAGCCTTGCCCCCCGGACCGATGATCAGTTTTCCCCCAAATGCCAGCTCACCGGGTTCAAGCAACCGTTCTACTCCTGACCCAAATAAGTCGGTATTCAGACCACCTGGTACAATAACCTTGAAATCCTGCATACGAGCCTTGTTTTACGGTTAAAATATAACTATTCGGTCCTGTATTTCAATAAATAATCAGCGTCAGGCATCGCCCAATGCAAGTGGGAGTGGTTGATCATACTCTTTCTTTAAGTAAGTTGTTATCGCTAACATCCTGTATCTATTCTCCTACCTTTTTAGCTGTGCTCGGAGCATTTCATGAATCTGCACTGGATTGATATCGGGATTATCGTCACGTACCTGATCGTAGTGGCAATAATCGGTTTCTGGGTGAAGAACCGGGCCACAGCCGGACTTGACAACTACTATCTTGCCGGGCGGAACATTCCTTGGTGGTTACTTGGTTTTGCCGGTTGCTCCAGCTATATTGATATCGGCGGCACTATGGCAATGGTGGGCGCCTTGTTTTTTCTGGGTTTAAAATCGGTCTGGATGACCCACATTTTCTGGGGCTGGTTTATAATTGCCGGCTATATGGCTTTCCAGGCCAAATGGATCCGTCGGTCTGGTGTCATGACCTTTGCGGAATGGAACCAGACCCGCTTTGGAAACAATCGGGATGCCGAGATGGCCCGCATCGCCTCGGCGGCATTTTTACTGCTGCTCATGATCTTTAACCTGATCTACATCGCCGTGGGTATCGGGAAATTCGCAGAGGAATTCCTGCCCTTCAGCCGCCTAGGCTCGACCCTGATAGTCTTCTCCATCGTTGGGATTTATGTCACCTTGGCAGGCATGATAGGAGTTATCATTACTGATATTATCCAAACGATTCTCATTGCCTTCGGGGCTGTATTTCTCACCTTCCTGGCTTTTTCCATAGGCGCTGGTAGTAATATTACCGATTTGGCTTCCAACGGTTGGCGATCGCTGGAACCAACGTGGACCCTGTGGTCGGGGTTCTTGGAATCGACACCTGACAGCTACCATCATTTTTATTTCTTTGGTCCATTAATGATGGCCGGCTTTGGTTGGATGCTCTTCCGAGTTCTGGCCGGACCCAACGTCTGGGATTTCCAATTCTTCCTCACTGCCCGTAGTCCCCGGGATGCGGCCCTGGCCGGGGGCATGTGGACGGTGGGATACACCATGCGGTGGTTTATCGGCGTGGCTTTCCTGGTCCTGGGTATGCATTACCTCAACCTTGATTCGGGCGTTGAGCTGGCCACTGTCGATGAGCCTGCTACTCTCACACTAGGGGAATCCACAACTCAATCCCTGCCAGTTGACCTATCACTCGAACCGTCAGCCATACCAATGTCTGATACAAAATCCTTTGATTCGGAGAAGATCATACCGCGGGTCCTGTCCCGACTGCCTATCGGCATCCGGGGCCTCTTCATGGCGGTTCTCCTGGCTGCGCTTATGTCCACACTGGACGCCATGATCAACATCACCAGTTCCGTGGTCGTGAATGATTTTCTGAAACGATATTTTCTGAAGAAACTAAAGGAAAAGCAGTTGGTCCGTTTGGGCCAGCTGGCCTCTCTTGTCGCCCTGCTTTTGGGGCTGGTTTTCAGCATATCATTCGAAGATATTATTTCGATCTGGGAAATGATGGTCCTGGTTGTGGTCACCATGATCCTCGTTCCGTCTACAATGCGGTGGCACTGGTGGCGGTTCAGCGCCCGGGCGTTTGTCTTAAGTATGGTCACCTCCGCGGCAATGATTGTCTTCCTCCTGGTATTTTTTCCAAATCAATCCGCTTCAGCGGCGCTAGCGACCCGGGTGGGGGTCTGTCTGGCAGTAACATTGGTTATCGGTTTCTTGTGCAAGCCCACCGATATGGAAATCCTGGTGAGCTTCTACGCCCGGGTGCGCCCTTTCGGCTTTTGGGGCCCGGTACACAGGGAAGCCATACGCCGCGGACTCATTCCTGCATCTGACCGCACGGCCATCACTGACGCTGCCAATGGTCTGCTCACCGCCGTCTTTCAATTCTCCCTGGCGCTGGTGCCTTTCTACCTGTTTCTGCGGGACTGGTCTGGCGTTTTCCGGTGGCTCAGTGTGATTGCCGTCCTGGGTATCATCCTTTATTTCACCTGGTTCAAAACCCTGCCAGCCAGGGATGAGGTCTGAATGGCAAAACCCCGGGTTCACCTGATCTGCAACGCCCATCTCGATCCGGTCTGGCAATGGCGCTGGGAGGAGGGATGTTCCGAGACATTGGCGACTTTCCGGAACGCTGTGGATCTCATTCATGAACATGGCTCATTTATCTTCAACCATAACGAAGCTGTATTGTACGCGTGGGTTCATAAATACGACCCTGAGTTGTTCCGGGAAATCCAATCGTTGGTGAAAAAGGAACGGTGGGCTGTAAGCGGAGGCTGGTATCTCCAACCCGACGTAAACCTCCCCGGAACTGAATCCATCATCCGGCAGATCATAACCGGGCGGAGGTTCTTCAAGGACTATTTTGGTGCAGATCCCCGGGTGGCTTACAACTTCGATTCCTTCGGTCACAGCGGCGGATTGCCTCAAATCCTGAAAGCGGCGGGCTACGAGATGTATATACATATGCGGCCTCTGGAGCGGGAGCTGAAACTACCTGCCAATCTATACCGCTGGCAGGGGGTGGACGGATCTGAAGTCCTGGCCATGCGGCCTTCTACCGGCTTTTACCACTCCGAACCGTGTGATATCAGGGAGAAAATCATAAAGGGGATTGAACAAGCGCTGGAACTACGCCGGGATACTGCCGTTTTTTGGGGTTTGGGCGATCACGGCGGCGGCGCCACTCGGAAGGACTTGGAGACAATCGATTGCCTGATTGCTGATGAGGACCGGGTAGAGATCATCCACAGCACGACGGACCAGCTCTACGGATGCCTGCAGGTATATGCGCCTCAAGCGCCGGTAGTGAAGGGTGATCTGCAGAGATGCTTTACCGGCTGCTACACATCCCTTTCACGTATCAAGCGTGGTGCCCGGCAAAGTCTTGGCAGATTGATCCAGACTGAAGCCCTGCAGGCGGCTGTATGGTGGCAATTGGGATTGGCATTTCCGCATAAGGAGCTCGAAGAAGCTTGGCGCGACCATCTGTTCAATGATTTTCACGACATCCTGCCCGGCAGTTGCACAGAACCGGCAGAAGCCGACGCTCTTAGTTTATATGGGCAGGTTGCAGAGATCACCCGCCGATTACGACTTGGTGCGACGGTCGCTTACAATCATCAAACGGGGCCTGAACAGGCCTATCTGCCGGTAACTGTGTTGAATGCTAATCCCAACGCCCGCCGTGTGCCTGTTGAGGTAGAGTGTATGTTCGACTACCGACCCCCGTTGGATAGCGAAAATCATCTGCGTCTGTTTCGGCCCGATGGGGAAGAAATAATTTGTCAGGAAGAGCAGCCCGAGGCCCTGTTACCCTTTGGTAACTGGCGTCGGAAGGTCAGCTTTATAGATACCCTTCCGGGTCTCGGAGCAGCCTACTATCGACTTAAACCGTTCTCCGGTGCGCCTCAATCAGCTCGGAAGGACTTTATCCCGGCGCTTAAGCATACCCTGGACCCAAATACCGGATTGATCTCGGCCCTTTACTCCGGTGGACGACAGGTATTGAGCGGCTATCTGCCAGAACCGCTGGTAGTGAACGACGACGGTGATTCCTGGGGTACTGACCGCTGGCAATACCGGGATTTGGTGGGCCGGTTTATCGCTGATCTCAAGCTAACCAGGGTTATTAAACAGGGTTCTGTACGTCAAATTACCGAATCCATCCTGACCTATCATCAAAGCCGGATTATCCTTCATACTATTGCTTACCAGGACTGGCCGGTGCTGGAATTCAAACTACGCATCCATTGGAACGAAGAACGTAAAATGCTGAAACTCGCCTTCCCAACCGTGTTGGCACAGGGAGATTTGACCTGTGAAGTACCTGGTGGTGCCATTATTCGTCCAGGTGACGGGCAGGAACACGTCCATGGCCGATGGGCGAGCATTACCGATAAGATCAACAGCCAGCCCATCGCTATAGCCATAGTAAACAACGGTCAGCACGGCCTGGATTTTCATGATGGGGAGTTGCGGCTATCTGTGCTACGGAGCCCAGCCTACTGTCATGAACAGGGATTGAAACTATCTGCATCTCCGGCGAGGAAATACATGGACCAGGGTGTTCACGAGGTGCGTTTTTTGGTTACAATTGGTGAACCATCCGTGGTATGCGAATCACTGGCTGGTCTGGCTGATTGGCTGGATTCCCCACCGGTGGCCTATGCCCACTTTCCAGTGGGTTCACTGGCGAAAAAGGGGCCTCCCCCGCTGGAGCCTCAGCCATCCTTAACCGATCTGATCTCAATTAATCCTTCCCACGTACGTCTGTGCGCCTGCAAGGCGGCCCAGGATGGGAAGGGGTTGATCCTGCGCCTCCAGGAAACAGTGGGTAGCGAGACAGAAACAAAAATTGTAATGAACGTACCGAAACTTGAAATGAACCTGACTCTCCGACCATTCG
>DAOWIJ010000212.1 GCA_030640955.1 Fidelibacterota bacterium | reverse complement strand
GGGGGAAGTGGCAGGAGCAGTAGCAGTGGCAGTAGTGGTGGCAGTGGCGGTAGAAGTGGCAGTAGCAGTAGCAGGGGCAGGGGCAGGGGCAGCGTGAAAGGTATGGTCATTTTGGCATGAATATTCTCAGTCTGGATAGTGGGGCCACTGCCACCAAGGGGGTGATCTTCACTTCATCAGGTGATATTCTGGCCAGGCTGGTGGGAGACGCCGGTTCCCTGTCACGACCGGAGGGGGACTCACCGCAGATACTGGCTGATTTCATAACCAATCTGGTATCAGCCGCCGGCCTGGAGCTGGCCCATCTGGACAGCGTCAATCTGGGAGTAGCCGGCATTACGAATGATGATGCCCGGGAGCAGTTGTTCAAGGAACTCGACAGACTGCGCTTATCTGACAGAATAATGGTGGCCTCCGATGTTGAAGCCGCCTATGAAGTAGTCTGGGGAGCGGACCCGGGTGTGCTGGCCTGCGTGGGCACCGGGGCCATCTGCTGGGCGCGCGGCACCGATGGCAGTACCTACCGGTCCAGTGGGCTGGGTCCGGGCGTTGGCGGTGACCCGGGCAGCGGCTACTGGTTGGGTCGCAATGTCATGGTACAGTTGATGATGAACGAAAATGCCGAGGATGATCACCTTGCCCAGGTAAGGCAGGAGGTAATATCCTACTATGGCGCACGGACTTTTGAACAAGCCGCCGCCATCGCCGGGGACAGCGCCCATCAGATTACCAGGGTCGCCGGTATGGCGGAGATGGTGTGCCGCCTGGCTGCCGAGGGTAACGAACTGGCTTTGTCCTTAGTGCAGGAGGGTACTCAGGCGCTCAGTGACGACCTGCTGGGCCTTATTGATGAAGCCGGTTTGAGGCGCGATGACATGACCATCGGCATACACGGCAGCATTATCGTAAAAAGCGAAGTATTCATCGATTTACTGGGACGCGCCCTATCCTACGATTTCAAATCAATCAAGTGGAAACAGCCTGAATTCGATCCCGTTTTCGGGGCCGCCTTCATAGCCGCTGGACTGAATGATTTCGCTATCAATCGGACAAGCCTGAAAGCCAATTTGAACGGTTGACCATGTATGGACCTGTAGCGGAGATTCACCTGGGTCGTCTGGCGGCCAATTACCATAACATACAGCAGTTGGTGGGCAACGCCAAAGTGCTGGCCGTAGTGAAAGCCAATGGCTACGGTCACGGTATGATACCCGTGGCCCGGAGGCTGGCCGTTGAGGGAGTGCATGGCTTCGGTGTGGCTATCCTGCAGGAAGCTTTGGAATTACGATCCGCGGGCATCCGGAATATGATCCTGCACATGGGCCGGTTTGATCCCGACCATATTGGTCTGTACGTGCAACAGGATATCAGGCTCACCATTCAGGACCTTGCCGATATCGAGCATCTCGCGAAGTTCAACGCCGCCACGGGGCACGAAGTTGTGGCGCACCTGAAAGTGGATACAGGCATGGGCCGGTTGGGTGTGCCCTACGAACAGGCCCTGGAAGCGCTTGAGGGAATAGCCGCACAGAGCGCCATTCGACTGGAGGGTATCTTTGGCCATTTTGCTACAGCGGGTGAAGAGGATCAGAGTTTTATGCGCTACCAGCTCGTCCGGTTCACCCAGTTGGTTCACAATACCCGCAAGCTGAATCTGAACGTGGAATACTTTCATACAGCCAACAGCAGCGCCATAGTAAATGACCCGGAAAGCCATTTTAATATGGTGCGACCGGGACTGCTGCTTTATGGGGCCTTGCCTTCACTTGATGTCAAACCTCCTTTTGAACCGCAACCGGTCATGGATTTAAAAGCCCCGCTGGTACTGAAAAAGGAAATCCGCAGGGGCATGCCCGTGGGCTATGGCAGAGTCTTCCGGGCGCCGCAGGATACGCGGGTGGGAACGCTGCAGATCGGGTACGCCGATGGCCTGCAGGTCGCTCTGGCCGGTAAATACGCTGTTGAACTGGCTGGGAAAGCCTTTAACTTGATTGGCCGGGTGAGTATGGATACCTGCAATATAGACCTGGGAACTGCTGATCCGGAATGCGGTGAAATGGCCCTGATATGGGGCCTGGGATCCGATCGCAGACTGCGGGTCGAGCAGCTCGCCGAACTGGCCCGGACAATATCTTACGAACTGCTCGTTAACACAGGTACACGCGTGGAGAGAGTATATGTGGAAGACTAACCGTTTTGCAGTGCTCCTGGTTGGGGCCGCCTTAATGGCCTGCACACCGGGGGCGCAACCGACAGCGGGCGGCCCCAGGCTGCATCGGAAACCGGTATCGGCAGAAGATTTATCATTGCGGCAGCAGATCGCCCAGATGATCATGGTGCGGATCGAAGGCCATTACTACAGCGCCGAGAATGAATACCATTCAGACCTGGTCCGCTGGGTGGGCCGGGACCAGGTGGGTGGTCTGATAACATTCCGTGGCAGTGTGGACGGCACTTTCACCAATTTGCAGGAATTACAGCGTTTAGCGCCGGTTCCTTTACTGGTTGCGGCGGATTTTGAGCGTGGTGTTGGTCAGCAGATTCACGGCGCCACCAGATTCCCTTCGAATATGGCCCTGGCGGCCACCTGGAACGCGGACAACGCCTACGATCAGGGTCGTGTTACCGCCCTTGAGGCGCGCGCGCTGGGCGCCCACGTTGTCTTTGCGCCGGTAATGGACGTGAACAATAATCCGGCTAATCCGATCATCAATTTCCGTTCCTACAGTGACGACCCGGCACTGGTTGCCAAAATGGGATCGGCCTTTATCCGGGGCGCGCAAGAGCATGGTCTGATTGCCTGTGCCAAGCATTATCCCGGGCACGGCAACACAGCCACTGACAGCCACACTTCCCTGCCGGTGATACCGGGGCAGCGGTCGGAACTGGACAACATGGAATTGATGCCCTTCAAGACGGCTGTTGAGGCAGGCGTGAAAATGGTCATGAGTGGTCATATCGCCGTACCCGGACTTGATGAAAGCGGCCGCCCGGCCAGTCAATCAACGGTGATCACAACAGGTCTGCTGCGCGGTGAATATGGCTTTGAAGGACTGATCGTGACCGACGGTATGGAAATGGGCGCCATC
>DAOWIJ010000226.1 GCA_030640955.1 Fidelibacterota bacterium | reverse complement strand
GGTCCTTGTCTTCGAAACTGCCGCCGGGAAGATCGTTCTCATCCCAGATAAAGGGCATATCGAGTTTGTGGACGTACTGCTCTGACCGGGACGTTTCAATAGCCCCCTTGATCGTGAAATAAGTGTTTTCCGATAATGTCTGGGAGTAATGGAGAGCGTGGAGATAACGGTTGTTTTCATTTTTGTAGCGCCCGTCCGGATTGAACTTCCAGACATGGGTATAGGACTGGTAAAAGGAGTTATCTGTTTTGAACTGGTAAGTTAATTTTGCGGATGGCCACGGTTTAAGGGTCAATTTAGCCATCAGGCTTTGGTCCTTGCGGGGATTCATCTCGACCCTGGAGCTGTCGCCGGTCATGAGCATTTTAGCCTCACTGCCGGCTTCAAAAATAGCGTAATCATACGTGTTGTGCTCTTTCCAGCCGTAAAGCCAGCCGGCGTAGTCCTTGAGCATTGATGATATGATAAACGAACCTCCAGGCAAGAATGGCAGGGGGCCGCTCAAGTTCAAATCCAGGCGCTTGAAGGCCCCTGGTGAGAATTCGTCTGCGTCCTGGAACACGTGGGTATTATTGGAAAACATATCACCGCTCTGGATCATAACTTCGCTGCTGAATTCCCTGGTGCCCTCCCGTGTAATCACGTTTACGATGCCGCTCATGGCCTTGCCGTATTCCGCGTTAAAGGTACCCGAAACCAGGGATACTTCGGAGATCATGTTGGTGGGGATATTGATGCCCAGCGTATTGCCGAAGGGATTTACTACCGGGATGCCATCCATCATATAGAGCACTTCGGAAGCCCGGCCGCCGCGAACGTGCATACCGCCGTCAGCGCCCACGGTAACCCCGGCCTTGGTGTTCAGCAAGCCCTGAAAACTTTCGGTTGGCAGGGCCTTGAAATCGGCCATGGTAACGGTGGTTTTTGAAGACGTTCGGTCTGCCTGGACCAGCCTGCGCTGAGCAGTCACGTTTACCTCTTCACCCTCAAGGATGGTCGTTTCCAGGCTAAAATCGAGGGGCGTAGTTTGATCGGATACGACTGGCACCTCGTTCATTATTACGGTTTTGTAACCAATGAATGAGGCTACAACCGTGTGGATGCCGGGTGGAACATTAAGGACGTTATAAAAGCCGTTCTGATCGGTAATGCTGCCGAACTGCTCGCCTTTAACGTAAACGTTAACGCCGGGTATGGGGGAGCCATCACTTACGTCGTGTATATAGCCGGCGATTTTGCCCCTTGTATCAGCCCGGCCGGGAACGGCAAGCAACATCAAAACGGCGAAACCGGCCAACAGCTTCAAAACACGAAATCTGTTCATCATTTACTCCAAAGACTGATTCCGCGCATTCCGTGGGGTATCCGGGTTTTCCCAGTAATAAAGCATTTAGTACGGGAAGTAACGGCCTCATTCCGCGGGAATGGCTGATCAGCATAATTAGCACGCCGCGCAGACGATAACGCGCACGCCTATAATAATTCACACCGGGGAGCGGGGGCTCCCCGGTGTGAATCGGCTATACTTATTTCAGTAACGTAACCTTACGCGACTTCGTGAAAGTATCAGCTTTCAGCACATACAGGTAAGTGCCGGAAGCGACCTCAACACCCTTGGAATCAATACCATTCCAGACAACCTGGTAGGAACCTGCATCGGTTACTTTATTATCGACCAGACGTATGATCTCCTGACCTAGCAGGTTGTAAACAACCAGTGAGATTTCCTTCCGGATGGGAAGGGTATACTCAATGGTCGTTGTGGGGTTGAAGGGATTGGGATAAGCCGCCGCCACCTTGTAATCACCGGGGGTGATCACATTCATGTCACGCGTACTGACAGCACCACTGACAGGATCCCATTCGGTCACGCGAATGGTCCACCAGGCATGCGGATGTACAATCATGGTAGTGTCATCAGGTGTGGCAGACGTATCGATCACCATCAGACTGTCGCCCATGGTGCCCTGGTAACTGGTGATCAGCTCATCATGAGTATCACCGTCCAGGTCTGCTACAGCCAGGGCGATGGCAAATGGCGGATCGCTGGGATCGGGACGCAGCTGCGCCAACGAATCGGTGAGCAACGGATAAGCGGTCCAATTGAGACCGTCATATTCCAGGTCCACGATATC
>DAOWIJ010000135.1 GCA_030640955.1 Fidelibacterota bacterium | reverse complement strand
AGCAGCCTGTACGCCTGTGCGCTGGAACGTTTTCCGCAGACGGGCATGGCGGGGCATTCCCCGGCTGGCGATCAGCAGCTTGGTGGCCGCCGCGTATTCTTCCTCATCCCAGAGTTTTTCCGCCTCCGCAACCAGTGAGTTCACCAGGTTGGTCTGCGCCCGGACCAGCTGTTCCACCTTGGGCCTCAGCTCCACATACATGGTATCGGTAGGACTGTCCACCTGGCCCGATATAATCAGGGGTGTACGCGCCTCGTCAACCAGCACCGAATCGACCTCGTCAACAATGGCGTAGGCATGGGCCCGCTGAACCTGGTCCTCCGGTGCAACAGCCATGTTGTCGCGCAGGTAATCGAAACCGAATTCATTGTTGGTGCCGTAGGTAATATGAGCGCCGTAGGCTTCCTTCCGCTGCTCCGAGTCCATATTATTGAGAATACAGCCCACACTCAGGCCTAGATAACCGTATAACTGTCCCATCCACTGGCTGTCACGCTGGGCCAGGTAATCGTTCACCGTGATCAGATTGACACCCCGGCCGGTCAGGGCATTCAGTATCATGGGCATGGTGGCCACCAGGGTCTTGCCTTCCCCTGTCTTCATCTCGGCGATGCGGCCCCTGTGCAGCACGATGGCCCCCAGAACCTGCACATCAAAGGGGATCATGTCCCAGACCATCGCCTGGCCCAGCACCTTGAATTCATGGCCCATCAGCCGGCGGCAGGCTTCCTTCACGATGGCACAGACCTCCACCATTCGGTTGTCAAGCACCTGCTGTTCGGCCTGGTAAATCTCATCGTCAACAGCAACCTGACCGGAAGCTGCCTCGCGGGCTGCTTCCCGGACGTCCACCACTTCCTGGCTTATTTCGGTCAACCGGCCGGTAAGGTACTCTTTAGGCTTATCGGCCAGCTGTTCATAGAGATCGTTAACTTCCCGAACCAGTGGCTCGAAGCTGCGGATCTCCCTTTCCGATTTCGTGCCCCCAAACAATTTTTTAATATAATCCAGCATATATATTTTCCAACAGGTCTACTTGCGGCTCAGTTTCCCTTGCAATATATCGTGATAGATGGCATCCAATACACCATTTATAAAAGCGGGGCTGTCATCAGTGCTGTAGATCTTGGCGATCTCGATAGCCTCGCTGATACTGACCTTGGGCGGAACGTCGTCAAAATTTACCAGCTCTACCAAGGCCAGTTCCAGAATCAACCGGTCAATGAATGTAACCCGGCTAAGTTCCCAGTTTTCCAGTTTACCGGCAATAATTTCGGCGGCCCATTCCTGGACATCAACCGTTGCCAGCAGTAATTCCCGGCAGTATTCCCGGGTGCCGGGCAGTGGCGGCTCATCCATTTCTGAGGCGACAAACTTCAGGCTGTCTTCCGGACTGGAATCACCTAATCTGGTGGCGTAAAGACATTGCAGCGCCATCTCTCTGGCGCGCCGCCGCACTTTTCTGGTAATGCGTTAGCTCCTCTTGAATACCCGGTGCGTGGTACTGGTGTAAAAAGTCTTGATCTTCGCTACCTGCTGGATTCTTTCCTCCGCCAGCTGGTCCGAAGCCACGTTTGTGGGTATGCCCTGGGCTTCCGATGTCTTGAATATGGCCATGAGGGTATCATAGATTCCTTCGGCCTGCTGAAATGCCCTGTCCCGGTTATAGCCCTCCAGTTCATTGGCCACGTTAATGAGTCCCCCGGCATTTATGGCATAGTCCGGCGCGTACAGGATTCCCCGCTTTAACAGGGCTTCGCCGTGCTTCTTGGACTCCGCCAGCTGGTTGTTGGCCGCCCCGGCAATAATCTCGGCTTTTAACTGCGGAATGGTCTTATCATTGAGAATTGCGCCCATGGCACAGGGTGCGAACACGTCCACATCAAGGCCGTAAATCTCATCCCCATTCACGGCCGTTGCGCCAAACTCTTCGACAATTGTTTCTACCGCTAACTGATTGACGTCTGAGACAAACAGCTGGGCGCCGGCCTCATGAAGCAGCCTGCATATATGGTAGCCCACATGGCCCACACCCTGAACAGCTACCTTGACCTCGTTCAGGTCTTCAGAACCGCGCCGGGTCTTGAAAGCCGCCTGAATGCCCACAAAAACCCCCAGGGCCGTTACTGGTGAGGGATCACCGCTGCCACCCAGGGCCCGGGATATACCGGTTACGTACTGGGTCTCATTACGAACCCATTCCATATCGCGCACACTGGTGTTCATATCTTCGGCCGTGATATAGCGGCCACCCAGACCATCAACAAAGCGGCCGAAAGCCCGGAACAGGTATTCATTCTTGTCTGTCTCGGGATTACCGATGATGACCGATTTGCCGCCACCCAGGTTTAAGCCGGCGATGGAAGCCTTGTAGGTCATGCCCCGCGATAGCCTGAGCACGTCGTACATGGCGTCATCGTCTGATTGGTAATTATAAAACCGGCAACCGCCCAGGCTGGGCCCCAGGGAAGTATCGTGTATAGCAATAATCGCCCGTAAACCGATCTCCGGCTCATTGCAGAAAACAACCTGCTCGTGGCTGTGCTTATTCATCATTTTGAAAACATCCATAGTATCTAGCCTCTTTTTTGTAGCTCGCGGGCGATAACCACACGCTGAATTTCCGAAGTGCCTTCATAAATCTGTGTAATCTTCGCGTCCCGCATCAGTCGCTCCACACCCGTCTCCCGGATATAGCCGTAGCCGCCGTGAATCTGCACGCACTGGCTGGCGGCCCGCAGGGCAACCTCGGAGGCGTATAGTTTCGCCAAGGCGGAATAATAACTGGTCGTCTCGCCTTGATCTTTGGCCCAGGCTGCCCTGAGCACCAGCAGGCGTGCTCCTTCTATTTCTACCGCCATATCGGCCAGCTTGGTCTGGATAGCCTGAAAATTGAAAATTTCGGTGCCGAACTGTTGCCTCTCCTGGGAGTATTGCAGGGCAGCCTCCAGGGCCGCCTGGGCGATACCGATGGCCTGGGCGGCGATACCAATACGACCGTCATCCAGGGCCACCATGGCGATCTTGAAGCCATCGCCCTCATCGCCAAGCCGGTCATCAGCCGCCACTTCT
>DAOWIJ010000068.1 GCA_030640955.1 Fidelibacterota bacterium | reverse complement strand
TATCCTGCCGAGATCCCCGAAATGGTGGCAGCCGGGGAGCTGGTATGTATCGGCGGCTTCGTTGATCTTTCCATGAGCCGGGTTGATTCGTTGAAGCCGGATCTCGTTCTTACAGCTACTGGTATGCAGTTGCATTTTCATGATTTCCTGAAAGAGAAGGGGATCCCCTTCATCCATATGGAAGAAACCAGTCTGGCTGAGACCTATGAAAAGGTCCTGGCACTGGGGGCATTTATAAACAAAAAAGCTGAAGCCGGTAAACTCGTTGAATCAATCAAGTCTGAACTCGTAAGCATGGAACAGGAATATGCCGGCCTTCCCTGCGTGAAGGTTTATTATGAGATTAATTACGCCTATAAATGCGTCCCTGGCGCTGATTCCTATATTGTGGAACTCATGCGTATGGTTGGCGCCGATCCCATTTATGCCGACCGTCCGGGTATTGCCCCCTCCGTTACCTGGGACGATGTATTGGCAGCGAATCCTGAGGTTATTCTGATCCCTTGGTGGGAGACAGCCTGGCAGGAGGGAACCCATTTTGAAGGACCTCAACGTGGTTATGGTACCACCAGCATTGGTGAAGTGGCAGCTCGGGAAGGCGCACAAACCCTTGCAGCAGTCAAGACGGGGAAAATTCGTTATATCAATTCCGCCAAGACAAAACAGGCCGGACCTATGATCCCCACGGCAGTGCGGCTTTTTGCAGAAGCCATACACGCACCGGGCCGCCCCGAAAGGATGCAAATGGATTTTGTGCCGCAGCTCATGGAAGAACAGGACACCTTTGTCCCAGAATTGGAAACTGCCGAGTAGGATGGGATTTCATGTTCGAAGCTAGCGAAATAGGCGGTTTTTATGAGCGCTTAAAGAATGGGCCGGAATCAAACGGTAATCTGATCCGGCATATCCGCGATCTCACGATCATGGATCTTTCCCATGGCATTATGCTGGTATTGACCTGTGATTCGGATGGTGGGATCGGTTCCAAGGAACATGACGCGGTCCAGGTTCCGGGACAGCACCTGGGGCGTTTTGCGGTTCGTGTACCACTCATGGAGATGCTTGCTGCCGGTGCTGTCCCTGTTGTGGTTGTCGATACTCTAGCCGTTGAGATGGAACCCAGCGGCCGAGCCATCATTGAGGGCGTACGCGAAGAGTTAGCCCTGGCCGGTCTGGATGCGGACAAGGCCCTCACTGGCAGTACGGAGGACAATGTACCCACCGTGCAGACCGGGATGGGTGTGGTGGTAATCGGTTTCGTAAGCGAGACCGATTTCAAACCTGGCAATTCACAAAATGATGACATCGTGGTATGTGTCGGCAGACCCAAATCCGCACCCGGTGATGAGGTGAACCTGGGTGATCCGGAGATCGCCGATACCATCTGTACCCGCACTCTGGCCGAACTGGACTATGTCCATGATATCTTACCCGTTGGATCAAAAGGGATTATCCATGAACAAGCCGAACTGGCTGAATGCGCCAATTTGACCATTCTGCCCAAATCAGACCCGGGTATTGATATTCATAAATCGGCCGGCCCATCAACCTGCGTCCTGGCTTCCTTGCCGGCGTCGCAGCTCACCGACCTTCGGACAACAGTTGGGCAGCCCGTGTTTGTAGTCGGTACACTGGTAGAGAAGAATTGATCATGATGCGGCAAAAGCTATTCGATAAGATCTATGGTTGCCTTCTGGGGGTAGCTGCTGGTGATGCAATGGGCATGCCCAGCTCATTGTTACCTGCTGATGAAATTCAGCGGTTGTTCCCGGAGGGTATAGACTCATTTTTACCAGCTCCGCCCGGACATATGATTCATGACCAGATGGTGGCCGGGGAGATCACCGATGATACCCAGCAGACCCTGCTGCTGGCGGATTTGTTTTTAGAAACCGGCAGCTTTACAGCGGAAGGGGTTGCCCGGAAGCTCATTGCCTGGGCGGATAGGATCAACGCCTTCGATGGACTGTATCTGGGACCAAGCTCGATGCGGGCCCTGAAACTGATAAAGGATGGCGCGGACATCTCGAAAACGGGTCTCATTGGCGACACCAACGGCGCCAGCATGCGGATCTCACCGGTGGGCCTGGCTCATCCCGGGGACCTGGAAGCTGTCGTCACTGATACGGCTGAGGTCTGTAAGCCAACCCATAACACTAATATTGCCATCGCCGGGGCCGCGGGAGTGGCTTCTTTCATCGCTACAGCCCTTGCTTGTGATAATCTGGAAGAGTGCGTCGACGCATATTTCTATGGAGTAAAAGCAGGGATGCAACGAGGCGGTAAGTGGACCGGGGCTTCCATTCAGCATCGCACTGAATGGGCACTTAAGCTGGTCAGATCCGGGAAAACCGAAAAGGACATCTGGTCAAATCTGTATAACTATATCGGTACAGGTGTGGCTACGTCGGAAGCGGTGCCCACATCCCTGGCTCTGGTGGTGATGTATGCCGGGGATCCTTGGCAAGTGATCAGGGCCGCGGCCAATATAGGGGGTGACTGTGATACTATCGGCGCCATTGCCGGCAGCATGGCCGGCGCTTTCGCTGGAGCGGATGGTTTTCCAGAACATGTCGCTCCAAAAATAGAAGAGGTGAACCATCTCGGTCTTGAACAATATGCCAACCGGTTTGTTGAAAAACTGGTCCTGGCAGATGACTAACCTTTTATCAATATCTTTTGGAGATTAATTACATGAAAACATTTACAGCCGCTTTCTCAATTTTTGTAATGGCAGTGTCCCTGCCGACAACTATCTTCGGCCAGGTTGATTCGACAGCCGTCAATGAATCCAATACCACCCGGGTGGTGCTCACGGAAAAGGATTTCATCAAGCACAACTGTGAGAACGTTGGTGATGCGTTAAAGATCATCACCGGTGTATATGTGAATGCCCAAGGCGATGTCATGCTCCGTGATGTCAGCTCGTCCAAAGTCGTGGTGGTCATGGACGGCCAGAAGCTGAACACACCTGGTAGTATCGGGGTGAGGGTCAGCACCATATCCATCGAAAAAGTAGCTATGATCGAACTCTTGAGAGGGGGACGGTCCGCTGAATACGGCGCCGATGCAGTGGGAGGGGTCATTCGAATCACCACCAAATCCAAGACCGAGAGTGACAGTGATGCCCGGAC
>DAOWIJ010000156.1 GCA_030640955.1 Fidelibacterota bacterium | reverse complement strand
GCGGCAATTTCGATAATCCTGGATTTGGCGGTGTCAAGACCGGTCGTCTCGAAGTCAATGACTACGAAGTCGTTCAGGCCCAGTAAACTCAGTAGTTGGCTGATTTCCATTGCGGTTATCGGCTATCATGAACAGGGCCGTTTACAGCGGGGCCAGTCAAAGGGACAGCTACTTCCTCAGCCTCCAGTCCCCGCCCAGTAAGGACCTTCCAGCGTGGGATACTTGACTCCGGATTGATGATTATAGTACGCCCGTGACAGATAAAACAGGGTTAACAGCGGCAGATACAGTAACGGGTATCGGGCTCCGGTGAAGAACGCCAGTATGAAGATGGAGTATCTTACGATCCTGAGAATATCGATAATCCGTTGATAGACGATGGCTACCAGGACGAATGGCAGTATCAGGGCAACCGATGTGGAGACAGCGGCATCACCCGCCTGCACCGCTAACACTGCCGCCAGGCAGACCAGTACCAGATAGGCCAACACCCACAAAAACCCTGTAGTGCCGATCTTCTCCAACTCGCTACGGTCTTTTTCCCGGGGACACAGACCGGCAACAGCCGCTAAGCCGAAAAACAATAGGGCGATTGCCATAGTTTGATGCATGCCTGCCACCGCCGGGCTTGAAGATGCCAGCCAGCCGGCTTGGTATACCGCTGCTGCGCACAGACCAGTTAGAATGAATCCGGTGACTTGTGGCAGGATCCCGGTCCAGCGAGTCAGGCGCGCCTGCAAGATCCTCAGCATTACCGCGATTAACACCGGTATGAGAACAAGCGAGCTACCCAGCACGACCAGCAGTATTCCGGCAAATCCTGCATACGGTATCCAATTGTTCTCAGCGTTGAAGGTGACTCTCATGCCAGCTTTGGCGTCCGTCCCACCATCTTCCTGCCCACTGGCGAACAGGCGATAAAAGTGTTCGGTTACCAGACCGGTGATGGAAACGCCGATAAACAGCAATAGCACGGGGACATCCAGGGCCACCCGCCAGAAAAGTTCGTGCTCGGCCTGCGCATAACCTGCGCCCAACCCGGCAACCAGTAAGATCCAGACCGGAATCAAGGCGTTCAGATCAAACCTGAACAGTTGTTTCAGAATAGGCTCAATTTGTGTGAATATCTTCTGTCTGTATTTTTCTAACATACCCTTATTTCAGTTTATCCTGGCATGAAGTTTACTACGATCCGGGCATACTATTGATGCCGGTCTCAAACATTAGTTTGCCACTGCCCTCTTCCGGCACAATGGGATAGTCGCCGGTAAAGCAGGCCGTGCAGAAGTGATCTCCAGGCAGGTCCATGCTTTGCAGCAGACCATCAATAGACAGGTATTTCAGGCTGTCGGCGCCGAACCAGTCCCGGATCTCTTCAACGGATTTGTTTGCGGCCAGTAATTCTTTCTCAGTGGGAAAATCCATGCCGAAATGACAGGGAAACCGGATGGGCGGAGATGTGATCCTCACGTGTACGGCCTTGGCGCCGGCTTCCCTTACCAGCTTGATCAGCTTGCGCATGGTGGTGCCTCGCACAATACTGTCATCAACGATGATTACCTCTTTGCCTTCGAGGACGCCCTTGACCGTGTTGAACTTCAACTTAACGGTGAGGTCCCGCAGCTTCTGTTCGGGCCGGATGAAACTGCGGCCCACATAGTGATTGCGGATCAATCCAATCTCGTGCCTGGTACCACTCTGGTCGGCATAACCGATGGTCGCGGTATTGCTGGAATCGGGCACCGAAATGGCAATGTCGGCGGCAGGTACAGGCGACTCCTTTGCCAGAGTCTTCCCTATTTTGCGGCGTAGTTTATCCACATTGACGCCAAATATGCGGGAATCGGGCCGGGAGAAGTAAATGTATTCAAAAATGCAGTGATTCAGTTTTTTCTTTGGCAGGCGCTGGCTGGTTTCCATGCCATTGTCATCGATCCGGACAATCTCACCCGGTTCAATATCCCTGATAATTTCGGCGCCGATGAGATCAAGGGCGCAACTTTCCGATGCCAGTACCCAGGTGTTTTCCAGCCGCCCAACGACAAATGGGCGCCAGCCCTGCGGATCGCGGGCCGCTATAAGGCCCTCCGGCGTCAGTAAGATCAGGGAATAAGCTCCCTCCACCTGCTTTAGCGCATCCGCTACCCTGTCAGCCATGCTGGTACGCCGGGAACGGGCGATCAGATGGACGATCAATTCCGTATCAGTGGACGTCTGAAACAGGGCCCCGGCCTGCTGGAGCTCCCGGCGGGTTTTGCTCATGTTAACCAGGTTGCCGTTATGAGCGATGGCTACCGGCTGGTCGTCAATATTGAAATACAGGGGGCCGACATTCCGGTTCTCAATATCGCCGGTAGTGGAATAGCGGGTGTGTCCAATGGCAATATTGCCGCTCAGTCGCGCCAGGGTGGCGGGATCGGCGTAGACATCCGAAACCAGGCCGTCGCCCATGTGCCGGTGGCAAACGCCATTATCCATTGTGACGATACCGGCTCCCTCCTGTCCCCGATGCTGCTGAGCATACAGGCCCAGGTAGGCCAGGGTGGAGGCCTCGGGATTACCATGGATGCCTATTATTCCGCACATATGGGATCGTTACCTGTTATCTGAAAAGTGCTACCAGTTCACTGGCGAAAATGTATGCCACGACAAGGCTGGCAATAACAAATATGATGGTAATAACCTGCTTGTTGAGCTGAAACCATTTGGCCCCAGACTTGATTTCGTCCCTGAAGTGATCCACTCCCCAGCGTGTCAGCACAAATACGGCAGTCAGCATACCGCCCAGCGGCAGCATGTACTTTGACGAGGCCTTATCAAGCAGGTCCATGAAAGTCAGATCAGTTACCGGTGATAATACGTTGTAGTTGCCGTTGGAGAGTGATGCCAGGACCCCGATGGAGGCAATAATAGCGCCGAACGTATTGGTGGCCCTGGTCCGGCTCCAGCCTTTCTCATCGATAAAATAGGCCGTTACTACCTCCAGTATGGAGATAGCCGAGGTCAGCGCCGCCACGAACAGCAGGAAGAAGAACAATGCAGCAAAAAATTGGCCTCCGGGCATGTGAGGGAACAGCGAGGGCAGCACCACGAATATGAGGCCGGGGCCTTCGGCTGGATTCTGGCCCAGGGCGAAAACCGCCGTGAAAATGGCTATCCCGGCCATGAGAGCAATAAACGTATCCAGCGCCACAATCCAGAGGGCCGATTGGATCAGATCGGACTCCCGTCGTAGATAGCTGCCGTAGGTAATCATGGTGCCCATCCCCAATGAGATAGTAAAAAAGGAATGCCCCAGGGCCAGTACAACGCCGCTGGCGTCAAGGTCGCCCCATTTGGGTGAAAACAGAAAGCGTAAGCCGGCCCCGGCGCCATCCAGTGTGACCCCCCGGAACACAAGCAGCACCAGGATTCCGAGCAGCACCGGCATGAGTACCTTGCTCCAGCGCTCGATACCGGCCTTAACGCCACGGTCGATGATGAATACACACAGCCCCATGAACACCAGGTGCCAGAAAACCGGTTCAACCGGGTTTTTAACGAAGGCATCGAAAAAATCACCAGCTGCACCGGTGGCCGAAAACTTGCCGAAAGAGCCGGTGAGGGCCAGCACGGTGTACTTTATGGTCCACCCGCCAACCACACTGTAGAACGAAAGAATGGTGAAGGCCGAGGCCACACCCAGGAAGCCCACCCATTTCCAGTTCGAATTATTTGACAGCAGACTGAAACCACCCACCGGGTTGAGCTGGGTACGCCGTCCGATGGAGAGTTCGGCCAGGAGGATTGGCAGGCCCACCACCAGAATGCAGAGCAGGTAGACCATAGTGAAGGCGGCGCCTCCGTGCTGCCCGGCCATGTGGGGGTATTTCCAGATATTCCCCAGGCCAACGGCTGATCCGGCTGCCGCCAGGATAAACCCGGCCCGGCTGCCCCAGTGTTCACGATTGCTGGTCATTGAGTCCCCTCGGTTGGCTGGGCCTCATTAGTGTCTTCAATTGGTTCGGATTTTTCCGGGAAGGTGGCCATATGTGCTTCAACGTAGGCATCGGCCATGCCCATAAAATAGACAAACAGCACCCACCAGGCGTATTTGTTCCGTTTGTCAAGATACCTGTGTCTGGGTAACGGGTAGCTGGGATCATTCTCAACATAGCTGTCATATAACGACCGATTCCGCGTATACTGGTCCACGTAGTAAATCTCAGCAGCCACGATACCTATAAACTTTAACCAGGAGCGATTATACAGCTGCCCCCCACCGGGGATCAATCCCGCCAACAGGGCCCTGCGCGGTACGGGAACTCGCTGAATGGTCGTATCCGAAACAGTCTTCTGCCCTGCCATTGCCGCGCTAGCCGGCATGGATATTAATAAGATAATGGTGAGCAGCTTAGTGTGGTTTTTCACGCAGGTAAACAGATCACATTGAGTGCCGCCGGGAAGAGCTGAATATCCAACTGCTTCACGTCGAGGCCCAGCACTTCGCCATCAACGTGCACCGGCAGTGGGTGGTCACTGGAAATGGATATCTTGTTACTTCTGTGCAGCGATACCTCAGCCAATTCCCCCAGACTACCGTTTTTCAGCCGCCACAAGTTAAAGATGATCTTCAGCCGTGAAATGTCCCCCACATGGGTAACATCCAGCAGCTCATCATCAAGTACGGCTTGCGGCGTTAATTGCAGGCCACCCCCGACGGACCAGCCGTTGCCGATACCGATCAGGTAGGTCGGCTGCCTAATCGTTTCGCCATTGATGATCATGGTCATGGTTGTTGATTTCCAGAACCGCAGGGTGCGCAGGATAGCGATGGGGATGATCAGCGGTCCCCAGCGGGGGTTGACCGTCAGGGACTCATAATTGGCCCGGCCATCAAAGCCGATGCCCATCGCGTTTACGAAGAAGCGGCCGTTCACCCGGCCCAGGTCCACCCGTTTGGTTCTCCCGTGGCAGAGCAGTTCCACAGCTTTACGGTGATCTCGCGGGATGCCGATGCTGCGGACGAAATCGTTGCCGGTACCGTGCGGTATTACTCCAAAGGGCTGCTCGCTGCCCACCATGGCCTGGGCAACCTCGTTGATGGTGCCGTCGCCACCCATAGCCGCCACAATATCATACTCGCCGGCGTGTACTTTGGCCAGGTTGGTAGCGTGGTTGGGATTATCGGTTACCACGAAATCGAAAGACACGTCCGGTTCATGGGAGCGCACCAGTTTGCGGACCTTTTCCAGGCTCTTGACCACTCCGCCCCGGGAGGCCGCCGGGTTTGCAATTACCAGGATCTTTTTCACACCGACCTGACCGCTATCGCCTCGATCTCAACTTCCGCGCCCAGCGGCAGGGCCGTCACCTGCACGGCCGAGCGGGCCGGCGGATCATCCTTGAAATAGCGGCCGAAGACTTCATTCAGGGTGGCGAAATTGCCCAGGTCGGTGACGAAAACGGTGAACTTGAGCACGTCATCCAGGGAACTGCCGCCCGTCGCCAATACGGCCGACAGATTGTGCAGCACCTGCATGACCTGGTCATCAAAACTGCCTTTAATCAGCTTGCCGGTAGCGGGATCGATCGGTAACTGACCGGCGGTAAAGATCAGGTTCTCGCAGCAGATGCCCTGGCTGTAGGGCCCCACCGCTTCAGGAGCGTTCTCGGTATGTATTACTGTGCGCATAACTAACCTATGACTTTCTGGTTTCGAGTTTCGGGTTTAAGGTTCCTGGTTATGAGAGAAGATTAACCGCAAAGGTCCAAAGAATGCAAAGAATAACCCAATATCTATAGCCGCCAGTTGGAACCGCTTTAAGGTCGACCCCAAATCCGCGAAGCCGTAAACGAATTCGCTTAATCAAACCAAGGCCCCTGAAGGGGCCTATTAGGAATTCACAGCCCCGCCATCGGCGGGAGCCCCTCGCCTTCAGGAGAGG
>DAOWIJ010000198.1 GCA_030640955.1 Fidelibacterota bacterium | reverse complement strand
GAGTTGTATCTGGTCGAGGGCGACTCTGCCGGCGGGTCCGCCAAGCAAGGCCGGGATCGCCGCTTCCAGGCCATCCTGCCGTTGCGCGGCAAGGTAATCAACGCGGAAAAAGCCCGCATCGATAAATTATTGAACAATAATGAGATCCAGGCAATTATTACGGCGCTGGGGACGGGCTATGGCGGTGACGAAGAGGTGGTTGATGAAAACAATGGCAGCGATTTCAACATTGAGAACCTGCGTTACCATAAAATAATTATCATGACCGACGCCGATGTAGACGGCAGTCACATCCGCACCCTGCTGTTGACGTTTCTTTATCGTAAAATGCCCCAGCTTATCCATCAGGGCTACGTATATATTGCCCAGCCGCCCCTGTACAGGTTAAAACGCGGCAAGAAAGATATGTATGCCTATACCGATGAAGAACGCGACCGGATTCTGGCACGCTTTAAAAAAGAGGGCAGCAAAAGCAAGGTGGAGATATCCCGCTACAAAGGTCTGGGAGAAATGAATCCGGAGCAGCTCTGGGCCACGACCATGGACCCGGCTACCCGCACCCTGTTGCAGGTGACCGTTGAGGACGCCACGGAAGCCGACAGCATTTTTTCCCGCCTGATGGGCGATAATGTGGAAACCCGGCGCACATTTATTGAAACGAATGCAAAGTATGTTTCCTTCCTGGACGTATAAAAGGGTTGAAGAACTCCGTCCAACCGATTTTCATATCATCAGACTGTAGGGAATTGATCGAATTATGGAAGTAGCCCCAGGCAAGACCGAACCCAGGGAAATAGTCGACGAGATCTCCGAATCTTATCTTAACTATTCCATGTCCGTAATAGTAAGCCGCGCCCTGCCCGACGTGCGGGACGGCCTGAAACCGGTACACCGCCGGGTGCTTTACGGCATGAGCGAGCTGGGGGTCAACTACAACCGGGCCTTCAAGAAATGCGCCCGTATTGTGGGCGACGTTATGGGCAAGTACCACCCCCACGGCGACGCCTCGGTTTATGATGCCCTGGTGCGCATGGCACAGCCGTGGTCATTGCGTTATCCGTTGGTAAACGGCCAGGGTAATTTTGGCTCGGTGGACGGCGACAGCGCGGCGGCCATGCGATATACTGAAGCCCGGATGATGCGCGTATCCAGTGAAATACTCCGCGATCTGGACCGCGATACCGTTGATTTTATTCCTAACTTTGATGACTCACTGACTGAGCCATCGGTGCTGCCCACCGTGTTTCCGGCCCTATTGGCGAACGGTTCTGATGGGATCGCCGTCGGCATGGCCACCAAGGTTCCCCCCCATAACCTGAATGAACTGATTGATGGAATCACCGCTCTCATCGACAGCCAGGAAGGCACACCGCTGACCGACGAAGAACTAATGGAGCATATCAAAGGCCCCGACTTCCCCACTGGCGCTTATATCATGGGGGCGGAAGGCATTGCCTCGGCTTATACAACCGGTCGTGGCAAAGTCATTATCCGGGCCCGGGCCACAGTTGAGGAAATTCGTGGCGGCCGGGAGCAGATCGTTGTTACGGAAATACCGTATCAGACCAATAAGGCGCTGATAATGGAGCGCATTGCCGAACTGGTGCGCAATAAAAAGCTGGAAGGCATCAGCGACATTCGGGACGAGTCGGACAAGGATGGCATTCGGGTTGTGATCGAGACCAAGCGTGACGCCATCCCTGAAGTTGTGTTGAATAACTTATATAAGCATACTCAGCTGCAAGACACCTACGGAATTATCCTGCTGGCGCTGGTCAACGGGGTGCCCAAGGTTCTCACCTTGAGCCAGATGCTGGGCCATTTCATCGATTTTCGGCATGAGGTTGTGGTGCGGCGCACCACCTTCGATCTGAATGCAGCCCGCGAACGGGCCCACATCCTTGAAGGGCTTAAAATTGCCCTGGAAAATATTGATGAAGTGATAAAGATTATTCGCTCGTCCAAGGATCCTGAGGCGGCCCATAAAGCCTTGAGGAAAAACTTCAAGCTGTCTGATCGGCAGGCAAAAGCCATTTTAGAGATGCGCCTGCAGCGGCTTACTTCTCTGGAAGTCGACAAGATTGTCGCCGAACATCAGGAGGTTTTGGACCTGATTGGCGACCTGGAGGATATACTCGCCAACCAGCCCCGACGAATGGCCATTATTAAAGAAGAGCTGGGGGAGGTGAAAGAGCGCTACGGCGATGAACGCAGGACCGAAATTGTACCCACCGCGGCTGATTTCTCCGTTGAGGACATGATCGCCGATGAAGATATGGTGATTACAATCAGTCATAACGGTTTCATCAAGCGTTCGGCCAGCAGCCAATGGCGCAGGCAGCGCCGGGGAGGCCGTGGCATGCAAGGGGCGACAACCAGGGAAGACGATTTTGTGGAACACCTGTTTATTGCTACCAGTCATGCCTACATACTATTTTTCACCGATCGTGGTAAGTGCTACTGGCTGAAAGTGCACGAGATACCCCAGGTGGGACGGTTGTCAAAAGGGCGCGCCATTGTAAATCTGATTGGCTGCGAGTCAGGCGAGAAAGTCAGGGCCTTTGTAGCCGTGCGCGAGTTTCCTGAGGATGATTTTGTGGTTATGGCCACCCGCAAGGGCCTGATAAAGCGAACCGCCCTGTCTGCCTACAGCAATCCCCGGCGTGGCGGCATATATGCCATAGACATTGTGGACGACGACGAACTCATCGAGGCCAAGATTTCGCATGGCGACAACGATATAATCCTGGGAACCCGTGCCGGTAAATCTATCAGGTTCCACGAGTCTGATGCCAGGCCTATGGGACGGAAAACCCGAGGCGTCCGGGGAGTAACCCTGAAAAGTGAAGATGATTACGTGGTCGGCATGATTGTTGTGCGCCGGGAAGGGACAGTCTTAGTGGTTACGGAGAACGGCTATGGCAAGCGCACCGACGCGGCCGAATACAGGGCACAGAAACGGGGCGGCATGGGCGTTCTCACGCTCAGGACCACCGAACGAATTGGCAAGATGCTGGCCATGATGGAAGTCGTGGACAGCGACGACCTGATGATCATCACCGATTCCGGCATCATGATTCGCCTCCCGGTTGGTGATATCAGGTCAACCGGACGGGCCACCCAGGGAGTGCGGGTAATTCGTCTGGACGAAGGAGCGAATATATCTTCGATTTCAAGGGTGATGGAGGAAGACGACGAGAACCTAGAGCCGGAGGAAGAAGAATCATAGACAAACTACGAGAATTAAGTTAGTAGTTGGAAAAGGCAGGCAATTATGCCAGCCTTTTTTATGTATTCAGTATGTTTAAGGCCGGGACGGGTTAATAAATTCATGGGTGAAACGATATCGGCGGGTAATATTGAATGAACGAAAGCTTATCAAACACAGGCAATTTTAGTACGGCCGCACATAAACAAGCCCTGGCGAGTATAACCGCCGCAAAACAGCGCTCACCATTTGCCGTGCCGGAGGTTTGTATTGTTGCGGTAACCAAAGCTTTCCCAGTGGATGCCCTGATTACCGGATTTGCGGCCGGGCATCGATTATTTGGGGAGAGCCGCGTTCAGGAGGCTGCCAAGAAGCTGCCGGCATTTCCCGAGCGAGATCAATGCCGTATTCACATGATCGGCCATCTTCAATCTAACAAAGCCAAGCAAGCAATTGACCTGTTTGATCTAATTGAGTCAGTAGATTCGCTAAAACTTTTCCAGCGGCTGGACCGCCTGGCCGGGGAGGCGGGTAAGCAGATGCCGATCTACCTGCAGGTGAACACGGCCCATGACGAGGCGAAAACCGGCTTCAGCCCCGGGGCGCTGATCGATTCGGTTGATGAATTTGCGGCTGGCCGGCACACCACTGTTCAGGGAATCATGACCATCGCGCCGTTTGCCCAGGATAGTGATGTTATTCGGGAGTGTTTTGGCCGGGCCAGACAGCTGCGCGATGAATTGCGCAAAAGCATACCCTCATGCACCGATCTGTCGATGGGCATGTCGGTTGACTATGAACTGGCAGTCGAGGAAGGGGCCACCCATGTCCGGCTGGGCAGCAGGCTGTTTGGCCCCAGGCCTGATTATCACATCTGAATCGGGCACGGTTTCCGGATCGTCTGGCCCCAGTAAACTTATAGGTGTAAAGTAGTGGCAAGTCCGCCTCACCCCGAGCCCCCCATTCATTGCACCTGGCTTGCCCGTGGCGGTTTCTCTGTAGAGCAGACTGCCACGTACCGACGGAGACGTCGGAACTCCCAGTGACAAGGACCCCCTTGCCCGGCCCATCGTCAGGAGATGAATTAGCGGGGGAGCTTCCGCAATTGCGAACACCTTAAGCAGGAACCTGTCAACGCGATTCCGCGCCTCTTGTCATTGCGAGAGAGTGCCGACCAGAGTGTCGGTACGACCGTGGCAATCTGCTGACAAGATGGTTGAGATCGCTTCTCCCGAAGTTTCGAGATTGCGATGACCGGGAACCGACACCACCAGACCGGGGCGTCAGGATTCTTCCCGCTGATGGATGAAGGTTGATTGCCGGCGTTAGACGGGCTCAGTGCAGAGATGAATGCCTGAGAAGATCAGGAATACCTGCGGTCATCGCCGGTGATTAATACTACTGCTCGCTTGCCCTCCCCAATCAAACCGCGCTCTACCAGCAATTCCAGTCCGCGCCAGGCCACCGCCGCTTCGGGACCGGCCTGCGATCCAGCCACTTTATTCAGACGCACCCGGGCCGCATCTATTTCGTCTTCGGCTACCGCAAGGGCCGCACCCCGGCTCTCTCCAAGCACGGACAGCATCCAGCGCCCGCCCAGCGGAGACGGCACATTAAGGCCCAGCGCCCGGGTTTTCGGATTAAGCCACGGACTTGTTTCAGCGAGATGGTTATTGAAAGCCGCTACCACCGGGGCGCAGCCATTGGTTTGCACCGCGATCATTTCAGGTAAATCCTGATTTACCCAGCCCAACCGGCGCAATTCCTTGAATGCCTTCCAGATGCCAAGCAATCCGGTGCCCCCGCCGGTGGGATAGATAACGTAATCGGGGAAAGCCCACCCCAGCTGTTCAGCGATTTCCAGACCAAGGGTCTTTTTGCCCTCGACACGATAAGGCTCTTTCAGCGTGGATACGTCGAACCAGCTATCATCCATTGCAGCGGCCATGCGCTGCCCTGCTTCCGCGATGGTTGAACCGGCCAAGACAACTTCGGCGCCATTATCAGACACTTCCTGCGCCAGATTATCGGGAATACCTGTTGGCAGGAAGACCCGGCAGCGCAGATTCCCGGCCAGAGCATAGGCTGAGGCTGATACGGCAGCATTGCCGGCTGAAGGGAGCGCGATCTTTTGAATTCCCAGGGCCCGGGCCATTGTCAGAGCGACACACATCCCCCGATCCTTGAACGAACCGGTAGGATTGGAACTCTCGTCCTTGAAATAGATCCGGACCCCCTTAAATATACGCTCCAGGAGCGGTGTTTGGCCCTCGCCCAGCGAGATGCGAAAATTCCTGGTTATTGATGGCAGGAAAGCCTGATAGCGCCACAGGGTCGGATGATCCTCGAGGTGTTCGGTGGGATCAAGCTGTTCAGGTGAAAAGAAATAATCCGCCCTGAGCGGTTGACCACACTGCGAGCAGACGGTCTGAATCTCGTGAGGAAAATGGGGCGTACCGCAGGATGTACAAGTAAGCGTCATACCAAAAAAGACTATTTATAGCAAATGATTATTTCTCGTCGACTTGATGCCGGTGCTATATTATCGCCGTGTATATTGATGAAGTTACAACCCCCGCCGCCTTGATCGATGTTGATATCTTAAGGCGCAACATAGCCGGAATGGCGGACCGGGCCGCAAAATATGATGTCGCGCTGCGCCCCCACATCAAAACGCACAAGTGTCTTGAAATTGGCAGGCTTCAATTATCGGCCGGGGCCAGCGGAATTACGGTTGCATCGCTTGTGGAGGCAGGAATATTCGCCGAGGCGGGCTTCCGGGACATTACATGCGCGGTCCCCATTGTACCGGATAAATTTTCAGAGGCGCTTCGGTTGGCCCGGCGGTGCAATCTGGGGTTGCTTCTGGATGATGCGTCTATCGCTGAACAACTGGCCCAAAAGTGTGGGGCTATTGGCGTCCCACTGAAGGTATGGCTGAAAGTCGATTGCGGGCATCACCGGGCGGGGGTCAGGCCGGATTCGGATGAAGCCGTAATAATAGCCCGGTCGCTGCAGGAAGCGCCGGCGGTTGAATTTGCCGGTCTGTTGACGCATGCGGGTCATTCTTACCAGGCTTCTTCGAAAAATGAAGTATTGGCAATAGCCTTGTCGGAGAAAGAAACCATGCTGGCCCTGCGCGAAAAACTGGCTGCGGAGGGTTTGGGCCGCGTGCAGGTAAGCGTAGGCGCCACGCCAACAAATTCACTCGATTACGATCTGACGGGGATAGATGAAATCCGGCCCGGAAACTACGTTTTTCATGATCGGACACAGGTCCTGCTTGGAACCTGTAACATGACGGACTGCGCCTTTACCGTTTTGGCTTCGGTCATATCACGCCAACCGTCAAATGATTACGCCGTAATCGATGCCGGAGCACTGGCATTGTCTCATGATCCCGGGCCGCTGCATCTGGATTCGACCGCAAGCCGGGGAATTGCATTTATGGCAAATCATAACCTGGACGCTGTAAGTAACTTGAGGGTGGCTTCCGTTTCGGAGGAGCACGGTATTATAACGTCCGATGACAAAAAATGGCTTGAGCGCCTGAAAGTGGGAGACAAGCTGCGAATCCTGCCAAACCATTCCTGCTTGTCAGCCGCATTGTTTGATGAATATGTGGTAGTTGAAGGAGACCAGGTGATTGATCGCTGGCAGGTGCAAAGAGCGCGCAGCTGGGTCACGGCCCTAACGGGTGAAAAACAGTAACAACAATTTGAAGGAAACACGATGCCTAACAGGAGACTTGGAAATACTGAACTGGAACTGAGCACGATTGGCTTCGGCGCCTGGGCCATTGGCGGCGGTGATTATGCCTTCGGCTGGGGTGATCAGGATGACGACGAATCCATTCGTGCCATTCACGGCGCCCTTGATCTGGGCGTGAACTGGATCGATACGGCCCCGGTCTACGGCCTGGGACGCTCGGAGGAAGTTGTGGGCCGGGCCCTGAAGGGCAGGAGAGATGCGGCTATTATTGCCACCAAATGCTCCTTGCTCTGGGATGGTGAGCGCAAAATATACAATAGCCTGAAGGCACACTCTATTCGCCGGGAGGTTGAGGAATCCCTGGGGAGACTGGGAACGGATTATATCGATCTGTATCAGATCCATTGGCCCAACCCGGAAAATGAGATCGAAGAGGGCTGGGATGCAATTGGGGAGCTCATTAAAACGGGGAAGATACGATATGCCGGTGTTTCAAACTTTAATGCAGAGCAGATGGATCGTGCCGCGGCAATACATCCGGTAGCCTCATTACAGCCACCATACAGCATGTTGCGCAGGGACATCGAGAAGGAAATATTGCCTTACTGCCGAGAGAATAACATCGGTGTAGTGGCCTACTCCCCAATGCAGAATGGACTCTTGACCGGCAAATTCTCATTAGAGCGCCTCGCTCGACTTCCAGATAACGATTTCCGGCGCAATTCACCGTCCTTCCAATCACCCCAAGTCGAGGTAAACCTAACGCTGGTCGATAAGCTCGGCGAGATTGCGTCAGGCAGCGGCTATACGGTTGCCCAGCTGGCCATTGCCTGGGTGCTGCGCCGCCAGGAAGTGACCAGCGCTATAACCGGCACCCGCAAGCCCCATCAGATTGAGGAAACAATTATCGCCGGGGAATGGCAGCTGGACAAATGGACAATCCAACAGGTAGACGCCCTGGTTGACAAACGGGACGAACAGATAGAGGTCCTATCCACGGAATAAGCTATTGGAGCTGATCAGCGCCCCAATGTGAAGGAGAGCCGCAAAGCCGCGTTCCCATTTATGTAGTCGGGTGAAACGGTGAGGCGGTGGGCGCTTCGATCCAGGGCGAAACCGCGAACAATGCCAATTCCCAGACCGGCGCCAGCTACTACATCGGATAGGTAATGCTTGTTGTCATGGATCCGGCTGAAGCCGGTAATGATTGCCAGG
>DAOWIJ010000131.1 GCA_030640955.1 Fidelibacterota bacterium | reverse complement strand
GCGGCCTTCCGGTAGTCACCCTGTAACATATACAGGTCGCCATCCAGATAATGGGACAGGGCCCGGCTGTCAAACTTGGGGGGGGGCGCATCCTGCCCATCCTGTAAAGGAGCGGCATAGGTCAGTTGGCCATACAGGAAAAGGCCACCAACATAGATTATCAGGGATGAATGACGCCTCAGGGACATGTCAGGGTTGATCTCTTGGCTCCACGAGCTCCTTCAATCTGGGCACACATGTAATAAGATAATTACGCGGGGTTGCATCAACCCCCGGTTACATAGCCCTTGAGTTGGGCGGAGGATTTGATTATTTCGCCGCGCACACTGCTATTAATAATGCTGGCGCCGGGAAGGACAATGCAGTTATCCAGGATGCTATCAACCACCTCACAGCCATCCATGATGGTGGCATTTCGCACTGTGGCCCCCTTAACCCTGGCAGTGGGGTGGATAAAAACATTCTCAGGGTACCGTCTGAGCAGATATTCATTGGTATGGAGCAGGTTTTCCGGTGTGCCACAATCAAGCCAACGTTCAATTTCAACCGTCCTGATATTGGCGCCCCCTTCAAGCATCATTTTCAGCCCATCGGTCAACTGAAATTCACCCTTGGTTGTGGCGTGATTATCAATGATCGACTGTAATGCCACTCTCAGCCGGCGCTGGCTTTCGATCCGATAGATACCGGCTATAACCAGGTTCGATACCGGCTCAGCCGGCTTTTCTTCCAAGTCAACCACGCGTCGCCCGAGTAACTCCACCACCCCGAAATCCTGGGGATTGTCAACTTCGACTACGCCAATGTGATTACCGGATCCGCTAATCAGACCGGCATAATCCATCTCGAAGATTGTATCGGGCAAGACAATAAGCGCCGGCTCGTCACGGTCAGCCAGGCCCAGTAGAACGGCATCGCCTAAACCTCGTTGACGTATCTGTTCGTGATAGGTAACGGTAACGCTGTCATAAGCAGCCATGTGCTGCCGAATCTGAGCCCCGAGGTGTCCTATGACCATGGCGAATTCATTGACCCCATTTGCTATCAGGGGCTCCAGCACGTAATCCAGTACGGCCTTACCACCAACAGGCAGTAGCGCTTTCTGCCTGGAAACCGTATGGGGCAGCAGTCTCACCCCTTTACCGGCGACTGGAATGATCGCCTTCATGCGTCAGCGCCCTCCAGATCATCAACTCTGCCGTCATGATTCAACTTATTTCTCAACGAGCTTTTCCTTATGGCGGTTCAGTTGCACCTTCATTTTTTCCACAGCAAGAACTACAGCTCTATCCATCTTGGGATCGGCATCATTCGCCGCAAAGTGGTGCCCTTTCGAATTGGCTACTATCTCGGCTTCTTTCATGCCATCACTATGGGTCAAAATCACGTGGTAGTCCAGCACACCATCGAAATATTTACTGAGTTTCCTGATTTCCTTCTCCACAAAATTCCGCAACACCTTTGGCGCTTTGAAATGGCGCGCGGTTATCTCAATCAGTATATTTCTGGTTCCACCAATTTGCATTATTGATCTCCTCGTTGCTTATACTGACTTGGTTAGTTTTTCAAGCTTCAGGCCCGGCACTGACCAGGTCCGCCTGGGCGTCAGCATACTTATTGAAATTCTCATGGAACTTCGCCGCCAGTGCGTTGGCGGTCTCATCATAGGCAACCACATTCTCCAATAGTGCACCATACCGGATAGCGTTATAAATGCCCGGCTCCGCTTCAGGATCCAGATTGATCACCTTAGCGTAGTAACCACCCTCAAAGTTAAATACACCTTTGTCTGACCAGCTGTGTTCGTCGTCACCTATCAGCGGTCGGTTGGGATCGGTTGAGAGGATGGTTTTACCGGTTCCGGACAGACCAAAAAACAAGGCGCAGTTTTCTCCCGTATCATCAACATTTGCCGAGCAGTGCATGGGCAGTACACCTTTTTGTGGCAACAGATAGTTCATGACGGAGAAAATGCCTTTTTCCATCTCACCACCATACTCGGAGCCGCCGATGATGGCCAGGCGACGTAATTCCGATTTGCTCTAAATTATACGGCATTCTATCTTCCGTTACTCAGTGGCGTGCGGATGAGCCTGATCGTACTGCTTTTTCAGTTGGCCCATAGTCACGTGTGTATATACTTGAGTAGCACTGAGAGAGGAATGTCCCAGCAGATCTTTGACGGCCATCAGGTCGGCGCCCCTGTCAAGCAAATGGGTAGCCACGCTATGCCGTAGCAGGTGGGGACTTAGATGACGGCTCTCGGCCACCTGTTTCAAGTAGTGTTGCACCCGGTTCTGGACGGTCCGGGGTGATATGCGCTGCGTGCCACGGCCACAAAACAAGGGACTCGTAGGGTGAACCGTCTCACCACCTGAACGGCGGCTTTGCAGATAATGGCCCAAGGACTCGGCGGCTCGACTTCCCAACGGCACCAGTCTTTCCTTCCCCCCTTTCCCCATCACTCTGACTGTATTGCCTGTGAAAGACACGTCACCCACAGATGCATTTACCAGCTCGGAGAGTCGCACACCGGTGGCGTAAAAAAGTTCCAGAAGGGCCTTATCCCGCTGCCCTGTTACGGAGTTAACCTCAGGTAGAGCCATTAGTTCCTCAATGGAGCTTTCCGTTAGAAAATCCGTCACCGGTTTGCCGAATTTGGGCGTTTTAATATCCGCGGCCGGATTACTATCCAGCACTTCCATCCGATGGAGGAATTTCAAAAATGATTTTAGAGCGCTCAATTTTCTGGCCACGGAGCGATCACTTTGACCTTTCTCCCGGAGATAACCCAAAAAATGGCGCACGGCCTGGCGATCCACAAGCGTCAGGTCTGCCAGGAACCTGGGATCGTAATGCAGTATAAAATCCTGCAATTCATCAAGGTCCCGCTGATACGATTTGACCGTCATGGGCGAGTAGTTTCGCTCTTTCCGCAAGTATACGAGAAAGTCGGAAACGTATATTGCCAATTGACTATCACCGTCAGGCACTGGGTTGCTTCCTTAAAAGAGCTAAGGCTCCTTCCATATCACTTGGCAGGGGAGCTTCGAAGGATACTTCGGACCCGGTATCAGGGTGGCTGAATGACAGGCGCTGGGCATGCAGGGCCGGTCGTTTGATCTGATTTCGAAGCTGTGCTACTACCTGCCTCAGTTGTGGCGAAATGGCGGCAGCCGTTTTCCGTCCACCGTACAGGTCGTCCTCAAAAATCGGGTGATTGATATGGCTGAGGTGAACCCTGATCTGATGGGTCCTGCCAGTAGCGGGGCGCACTTCCAACAGACTGAATCCACCGAATCTTTCGATCGTTTTGTAATTGGTCAGCGCTGCTCTGCCCCGCTCCGTTTTGGCCGTAAAGGCTATTCGATTACGCGCATCCCGCGCCAACATGGTTTCAATGGTATCCGCTTCAGGTGTGTCCCCCCACACCAATGCCAGATATGACTTCTCTACAAGCCGATGCTCAAATTGCCGGGCAAGTTTCAAATGAGCTCGATCATTACGGGCGATCACCATCACGCCGGATGTGCCCTTATCCAGTCGGTGTACAATGCCCGGGCGCTGTACATGACTGCCGGCGGAAAGGCTTTGGAAATGCCACAGTAATGCGTTCACCAGTGTGCCGTCCCTGACGCCAGCCCCGGGATGGACAACCAGGCCACTGGGTTTATTCAGCACGATAATCGCTTCATCCTCATAGATAATATCCAGCGCCAAGGCCTGTGGTTCCAGATGGCTGAGTTCCGGTTGTGCAGGCACGTCAACCTGAATCCGTTCGCCTCCCGCCAGAGCAGTGCGCGGTTTAAGCACCCTTGCATCGTCCACCTGCACCTGACCGGATTTAATCAGGCTTTGTATACGCGTGCGGCTGAGTCCTTCCAACTGACTGACCAGGTATGCATCCAGCCGCGGCCAGGCTGTGTCTACCAGCAAATTGATGTTACTCCATCCCTTGTCCGGCTTCAATTTCAGCTTCCTGTGATTCCTGCGGGAGAAGGAAACTCATAAGCAAATACAGACCGACCCCAACTGTAACGGCGGAATCGGCCAGGTTGAAGATATAGAATCTGTAGGTCCCGATACCGAAATCCAGAAAATCCACTACCCGGCCATAAGTAATCCGGTCAATAATATTCCCGATAGCGCCTCCCAGTATGAGCGCCAGTGCTGTCTGCACAGCTACATGTGATGATCTCGCCTGGTAAAGATAATAAGTAATAATGCCCACCGCTAAAAGCGACAAACCGGTAAAGAGAGGCAAGGCGGTACCGATTTTGATGCCAAAGGCAATACCGCTGTTTTCTACAAAAGTAAGGCGGAAGAAATCACCCAGCACCGGCACTGGCGAGTGCAGGCTTAAGTTGGCTTTGATCACGTATTTCGATAATTGATCGCCGGCGACGACCAAAGCCGATACCCACAAAATGCGCATAGGCTTAATTGGGAGCCTTACTTGAATTTTTCGTCTTGCAGCTGAAACAGCTGGTTGTATGAGGCACTTCCTCCAGGCGCTCAGATTTAATGAGATCACCGCAAGTCTGGCAAATGCCAAATGAGCCGTCATCCAGCATTTCCAAAGCGCGATCAAGGTAGCGCAGATAGCTATTCTCGCGAGCCAACCAGTAGTAAGCCTTTTCCCGCTCGCCCTGGTCTGTGCCCGCATCGGCCATATGGTAGGCG